>JBKOXV010000308.1:0-27453 GCA_046725105.1 bacterium
CCGGATGAGGAGGCTGTGATGGACGAGTACCCGATCAAGCTGGGACCGATCCTGTTCACCATGGTCGATCCCAACCCGGGCTTCGAGGTGGCCTACAACCGCTGGTACGAGCGCGATCACTTCTACGCCGGCTGCATGATCGGGCCGTGGCTGTTCGCCGGGGCCCGGTGGGTGGCGCCGCGGCGGCTCAAGGACCTCCGCTTCCCGGCCGACAGCCCCTTCGCCAAGCCCGTCGACGCCGGCTCGTACCTCTCGATCTACTGGGAGCAGGAGGGCAAGGGCGAGGAACACGGCGCCTGGTCCGGGCCGCAGGTCTGGTGGCTCTACAGCAACAACCGCGGCTTCAACGACCGCACCCACGCCCACACCGGGCTGTACGACCTGACCGCCGTGTCCTACTCGGACGACGAAGGCGTGCCGATCGAACTGGCGCTCGATCACCGCTACGAGGGGCTGGCCGTCGTGGTCGTCGAGCCGGTCAACGGGGCGTCCAGGGACGAGCTCACCGCCTGGCTGGCGAAGCACGCGCTGCCCGGCCTGTTGGCCACCGACGGAATCGACAACGCCGCCTCGTTCACGGCCAAGCCCATGCCGAAGCCCGACGACGGCCGGACCTCGCCGATGTCGCTCGGCACCGACGGCGGCCGTCCCGACCGGCTCCTGCAGCTGTGCTTCCTCGAGAAGGAGCCGACCGCGGTGTGGGACGCCTTCCGGTCGTATGGTGACCGGGTCGAGGAGGGCGAGGTGGGCCGGGTGACGTTCGCGGCGCCGTTCCTCCCCACCGACGTGGGCACCGACAAGTACACGGACCAACTGTGGTGAGGGGCTGACATGAGGGGAATCGTCTGGACCGGGAACCTCGAGGTGCGCGACGACCTCGAGCTGCAGGAGCCCGGCCCGCGTGAGGTCGTCGTCCGCATCCACAACGCCGGGCTCTGCCACAGCGACGTGTCGGTGATCAATGGCACCATCCCGTACCCCACGCCGGTCGTGCTGGGACACGAGGGCGCCGGTGTGGTGGAGTCGATCGGGTCGGCGGTCACGAGGGTGAAGCCGGGCGACCACGTGGTGCTCACCACGCTCGGGAACTGCGGCATGTGCGACGCCTGCGACCGCGGCCAGCCCACCCACTGCCGCCAGTCCTACGGGTCGATGGCCCAGCGGTTCCGTACCGGCGGGGAGCCGGCCTACTCCTTCGCCAACGCCGGCGTGTTCAGCGAGCGCACCGTCGTGGGCGAGAACCAGGCCGTCGTGATCGACCCGCGCGTGCCGCTGTCGTCGGCGTGCCTCATCGGCTGCGCCGTCGTCACCGGGGCGGGCGCCGTGCTCAACCGAGCCAAGGTGCAGCCGGGCCAGACGGTGGCGGTGATCGGCGCCGGTGGCATCGGCCAGTCGGTGATCCAGGCCGCCCGCCTGTCGAACGCGGCGCGGATCGTGGTGGTCGACGCCAACCCGGCCAAGGAGGCGGCGGCCCGGCAGTTCGGCGCCACCGACTTCATCGACGCCTCGACCATCGACGACACGGTCACGGCGGCCAAGGATCTGGGATTCCCCAACGGCTTCGACTTCACCTTCGAGTGCGTCGGGCATCCCGCCCTCATCCGCAACGCCATCGACCTGCTCGACTGGGGCGGCACGTGCGTGATGCTGGGCGTGCCCAAGATGGGCACCGAGGTCAGCTTCGTGGTGGCGTCGATGTACCAGAACAAGTCGATCTTCGGCTGCCGGTACGGGGCCACGCGTCCGCACCACGACATCCCGCTCATCGTGCAGCTCTACCTCGACGGCAAGTTCCTGCTCGACGAGATGGTGAGCCAGCAGTACCCCGCCGCCGACGTCCAGTCCGCCCTGGACGACCTCGAGGCCGGCAAGCTCAACCGCGGCGTCCTCACCTTCGCCTGAGACGAACTGACGCGACTTTTGGGTCGTATGCACCCAAAAGTCGCGTCAGATCGCAACGGCGCGGGCGCTACGTGACATTGCTGTCACGGCCGGTATTCGGCGCACGACCCCTTGCCAAGAGACGCGGTTGTCAGGAATCATGGCGGCAACCGGAGGAGTGCATCGGATGGATCTCGACTTCACGCCGGGCGAGCTGGCGTTCCGGGACGAAGTGCGCACGTGGCTCGCCGAGAACGTGCCGCGCGACCCGCGGCCCGACGGCGGCAAGGCCCTGCGGGAATGGGAGCTGGCGTGGCAGCGCCACCAGTACGACGCCGGCTGGGCCGGCGTGGCCTGGCCCAGGGAGTACGGCGGCCGGGGACTCTCGCTGCTCGAGCTGCTCATTTGGTACGAGGAGTACGCCAAGGCCGACGCCCCGCAAGTAGCGGTGACCTTCGTCGGCCTCAACCACGGCGGCCCCACCCTCATCGCCCGGGCCTCCGACGAGCAGAAGGCGTACCACCTGCCGAAGATCCTCCGGGGCGACGTGGCCTGGTGCCAGGGGTTCTCCGAGCCGGGCGCCGGGTCCGACCTGGCATCGCTGCAGACCCGAGCCGACATCGATGGCGACTACCTCGTCGTCAGCGGCCAGAAGATCTGGACCAGCTTCGCCGACCTGGCCGACTGGCAGGAGCTTCTGGTGCGCACCAACCGGGACGTGCCCAAGCACAAGGGCATCACCTGGGTCATCTGCGACATGCACAGCCCGGGCATCGAAGTGCGTCCCATCCGGGGCATCACCGGCACCGACGCCCACTTCTGCGAGGTCTTCTACGACGAGGTCCGCATCCCGCTCAGCAACGTGGTGGGCGACATCAACGACGGCTGGAGCGTGGCCATGTCCACGCTGTCGTTCGAGCGAGGCACCGCCTTCATGGCGCACCAGATGGAGATGGCGAAGACCGTCGAGGCCCTCATCGAGCTGGCTCGAGAGCGCACCGGACCCGACGGCCGCCGCCCCGCCATCGCCGACGACGAGATCGCCCGCCGCCTGGCCACGGCGCGTGCCGAAGTGTCGGCCCTGCGCGCCATGACCTACGCCGGCATCTCTCGCAGCGCCCGCACCAGCCAGCCGGGGCCGGAAGGGTCGATGCTGCGGCTCTTCTCCTCGGAGCTCTCCCAACGCGTCGCCCGGCTCGCCCTCGACATCCTCGGCGACCCCGCCCGCTACGAAGGCGACGAGGTCGGGCGGTGGCCGTACTCGTACCTCGGGAGCTTCCAGGCCACGATCGCCGCCGGCACGCGCGACATCCAACGGAACATCATCGGCGAGCGGGTACTCGGCCTGCCGCGCTGATCGAAGAATCGAGGAACCGTGGACCTGTTGCCCTCGCCCGAGCAGGCCGAGATCGCCGACTCGGCCCACCATTTCCTCGCCGCGCAGCTACCGATGACCGCGGTGCGGGCCAGCGCCGATCGGGCCGGCGTCGACCGTGACCTGTGGGCGCGCGTCGCCGGCCTCGGCTGGTTCGGCTTGGGCCTCGACGAGGCCGCCGGAGGCGTGGGCTACGGCCTGCCGGAGGAAGTGCTCCTGTTCCGCGAGATCGGCCGGTTCCTCGCCCCCGGTCCGTTCGTGGCCACCGCCCTCGCGGCGCGGGTCGCGGCCGCGGCGGGAGCCAGCTCCACGGCCGCCGACATCCTCGACGGGCGCGCCGTCGTGGGCTTGGCCGAGGCGGTGGGCTCGCGACACCGGCTGCTGGACGCGACGCACGCCGATCTCGTCCTCGGCGTCGACGGCGCCGGCTCGGCGCTGACCGAGCGGTCGGCGTGGGGCGACGTCGAGGTCGCCGTCGGCCTCGATCCCACCATCGAGCTGGCGTACGCGCCGGCGCCCGACGGACCGCCCATCGCCCAGATGGCCGGCGGAGTCATCGCCGATCGCGGCGCCGTGCTCACCGCCGCCGTCCTGGTCGGGACGGCCGAGGCCACCCGGGACATGTCGGCTCAGCACGCCAAGGACCGCGAGCAGTTCGGCCGGCCCATCGGCAGCTTCCAGGCCGTCAAGCACCGCTGCGCCGACATGGCGGTGCGCTGCGAGGTCACGTTCGATCTCACGATCTACGCCGCCCTCCTCGTCCAGGCCGGCTCGCCCGATGCCGCTCTTCACGTCGCGGCGGCCAAGGCCCTCGCCGGTGAGTACGCCGTCGCCAACGCGTTCGACAACGTGCAGAACCACGGCGGGATCGGCGTCACCTGGGAGCACGACGCCCACCTGTTCGTGAAGCGCGCCAACGTGGCTGCTTCCACGTTCGGCGGACGAACCGAGCAGCTGGCGGCCGTGCTCGCGGCTCCGGCGGCGTCGTGATGCCGGCCAATGTCCCAGGTGGCGGGGCATGGGGCCGGTAGCATCGATCGGTCTATGGCCCGGCGTCAGCCCACGATGACCGTCGACTCGACGGAGAACCGGGAGCTGCGCAACCGCCTGCTCGACGCCGGGCGGGCCGTGTTCGCCGAATACGGCTACGGCGGGGCCACCGTAGACGACGTCATCGAGCGGGCCTCGACGTCGCGGGCGACGTTCTACCGCTACTTCCGCAACAAGAACGATCTCTTCGTCGAGCTGAGCCGCTCGTGCTTCCACGACATGAACGCCATCGTCGAGGACCTCGGCCACGTGAAGCCGGGGCCCAACGACGTCAGGGAGATCGAGCAGCTCCTGCGGCGGTACCGCGAGCTCCACGCCCGCCACAGCGGCGTCTTCCGAGCGTGGTGGGAGCGTTCGGCCCGGCTCGGTCCCGAGGTGCAGGCCGAGCAGCGGCTCACCTTCGCGCGCCTGGTCGAGAGCCTCACCCGGCTGATGATGGACGCCGACGCGCCGTCGAGGGTCGATCCCGAGGTGCGCGCCGCCCTGCTGTACCTGCTGGTCGAGGGCTCCTACTTCGCCGTGACGTCGCGCTGGTCGCGCATCGACCCCGACGATCTGGCCCCGACCCTGGCGGCCATGGTCCACCGCACCTACCTCGGTGGGTCGGCGACGACCCGCACCGGCCGCCTGCGGCTTGGCTAGGTCTTCGTCGCCGTCCTCCGCTTCGCTTCGGCCGGCTCCTACTCGCTTCGCTCGGCAATCGGTTCTCCCGCGGCTCGGCGGCGCACGGCAAGCCGGACGCGACCGAGCTGACAGTCTGTCCACAACTGTTCGCGACGAGCGTCAATAACGGCTGTTTACGCAGCGTGTGTCAGGTAGACACTATCGTCAGCTTGCCGCTAGGGTGGCGACCGGTTCGACCCTCTGGGGGGTTGCGAATGTTGGACCTGGGCCTCTCGCCCGAGCAGGAGCAGCTGCAGGCGGCCGTCGGCGGCCTCTTCGATCGGTCGTGCACCACGGAGGTCGTCCGCGCCGCCGAGCCGCTCGGCTGGGACCCGGGGCTGTGGGCGCGCCTGCGCGAGCTCGGCGTGCTCGACATGGCCCTGCCCGAGGCGGCCGGCGGGGCCGGCGCGTCGCTGCTCGACGCCGCCCTCGTCGCCGAAACGGCCGGCGCCGCGCTGGCACCGGTCCCGCTCGTCGAGTCGATCGTGGCCAGCCGGATGTTGGCCCGGCTCGACTCGCCGACCGCCACCGCCCTCCTGGGCGCCGCCCTGTCCGGCGACGCCGTCGTCACGCTGGCCCTGCGGCCGCCGGACAGCACGGGCACGGCCCGGTGGGTGCCGTGGGGCGCCGTCGCCGACCGTGTCGTCGTCCCGGACGGCAAGCGCATCGTGATCACGAGCACCCCGGCCCCTGGTGTGGCCATAACCAACCTGGGCTGCCTGCCCGTCGCCGACCGCGTCGTCGCATCGAGCGACGAGGTCGCCGCCGAGGGGGACCCAGCCATCGACGCCATCGAACTGGCGCTCGCCGAGTGGAAGACGCTCACCGCCGCCCTCCTGTGCGGCGCCGGACGCCGAGCCCTCCAGATCGGCATCGACTACACGAAGGAGCGCCACCAGTTCGGTGTGCCGATCGGGTCGTTCCAGGCCGTCGCCCACCGCCTGGCCGACGTGGCCACCGCCGTCGACGGCGCCGAGCTCCTGGCGCGCGAAGCGGCGTGGTCGGCCGACGACGCGCCGGCCGAGCTGCCCGCGCTCTCCTCGATGGCCTACGCCTTCGCCGCCGAGACGGCCGAGCAGGCCGCCGACGCCGCCCTGCACTTCCACGGCGGCTATGGCTTCATGTTGGAGTACGACATCCAGCTGTACTTTCGTCGGATCAAGGCATGGTCGCTTCTCGGCGGCGACCGCCACGCCGAGCTGGGCCGGCTCGCCGATGTCCTGTGGGGACCCAAGGAGGACTGATGCTCGACTACGCCATCAAGGGCGGCACCCTCGTCGACGGCACCGGGGCGCCGCCGCGGCGAGCCGACGTAGGGATCCGGGACGGGCGCATCGTGGCCGTCGGCGAGCTCGACGAGCCGGCCGCCCAGGTGGTCGACGCCACCGGGCTGTTGGTGTGCCCCGGCTTCGTCGATCCGCACACCCACTACGACGCCCAGTTGTACTGGGATCCGTTCGCCACTCCATCGAGCTGGCACGGGGTCACGAGCGTCATCGGCGGCAACTGCGGGTTCACGCTCGCGCCGCTGAAGGCCCCCGACGCCGACTACACGCGCCGCATGATGGCCAAGGTCGAGGGCATGCCGCTCGCCGCGCTGGAGGCGGGCGTGCCGTGGAGTTGGGAGAGCTTCGGCGAGTACCTGAGCGGGCTCGACGGCCGCATCGCCGTCAACGCCGGCTTCATGGTCGGCCACTGCGCCCTGCGTCGGTACGTGATGGGCGAGGAGGCCATCGGCCGGGAGGCCAAGCCCGAAGAAGTCGACGAGATGGCCGCCGTGCTCCACCAGTCGCTCGCCGCCGGCGGTCTCGGCTTGTCGACCACGCGCTCGTCCACCCACAACGATGGCGACAGCCAACCCGTCGCCAGCCGGTGGGCTAGCGAGGAAGAGCTCGTCACGCTCTGCGGCGTGGTGGGGCAGCACGAGGGCACCGCTCTCGAGGCCATCGTGCAAGGCTGCCTCGACGGGTTCAGCCCCGCCGAGATCGAGCTGCTCGCCCGCATGAGCTCCACGGCCCGGCGTCCCCTCAACTGGAACGTGCTGGGCGTCGACCCCGACGACCCCGGCAAGACCGACCGGCAGTTGCGGGCGTCACAGCGGGCGCGCGAGGTCGGCGGCCGGGTGATCGCCCTCACCATGCCGGTCAACGTGCCGATGAACATGAGCTTCAACACGTTCTGCGCCCTGTGGCTCATCCCCGGCTGGAACGACGTGCTCAACGTACCGGTGCCCGAGCGCAAGAAGCGGATCCTCGACCCCGAGGTGCGCGAGCGCATGCTCGAGAACGCCGCCACGTCACGCGTGCTCGGCCGGCTGTCGCAGTTCGGCAACTACGTGATCGGCGACGCCTTCAACCCCGCCGTGAAGGACGTCATCGGGCGCAAGGTCTCCGACCTCGCTCAGGAGCGCGGCAAGGGCAACTTCGCGACGCTGGCCGAGATCGTCGCCGCCGACGACATGCGAACGATCCTGTGGCCCACACCGCCCGACACCGACGAGATCTGGAACCAGCGGCGCGACCTCTGGCGCCACGAGGACGTCATGCTCGGCGGCTCCGACGCCGGGGCCCACCTCGATCGGATGTGCGGCTCGCCCTATCCCACCCGGTTCCTCGGTGACTCGCTGCGCGGCCACCAGCTGGTGCCGGTCGAGGAGGCGGTGCGGCTCATCACCGACGTCCCGGCCCGGCTCTTCGGTTTGCGCGAGCGGGGTCGCATCGCCGAAGGGTTCCGCGCCGACATCACCGTCGTCGACCCGGCCACGGTCGACGCCGGCCTCCCGACGCTCACGCCCGACCTCCCGGGTGACAGCCCTCGCCTACTGGCCGAGCCCATCGGTGTCCACCGCGTCTTCGTGAACGGCGTCGAGACCATCGTCGACGGCGAGCCGACCGGAGCGACGGCGGGCACGGTGCTGCGCTCCGGCCAGCAGACCGACACCGTCCTCACCGCCTGACGACCGATTGAAGGAGCGCACGTGACGATCCCTCGCATCATTTCGGTCGACGACCACGTCGTCGAGCCGCCCGACCTCTGGACGAACCGCCTGCCGGCCAAGTATCTCGACCGTGGCCCGCGGGTGGTGCGGGAGCGGGGCCGCTTCGACCTCACCGGACTCGGCTGGGTCAACACCGACGATGGCGACTGGGCCGATGTGTGGCACTACGACGACCTGATCTCACCACTCATGAAGCTGTCGGCGGCGTCGGGCTTCGAGGACATCGGGTTCGGGGCTGTCACCTTCGACCAGATCCGGCCGGGCTGCTGGCACCAGAAGGAACGGCTCGCCGACATGGACGCCAACCACATGGACGCGTCCATCTGCTTCCCCAACACGCTGCCGCGGTTCTGCGGCCAGGCCTTCGCCGAGCGGGAGGACAAGGACCTCGCCCTTCTCTGCGTCAGGGCCTACAACGACTGGATGATCGACGAGTGGTGCGCCGGCGACGGCCAGGGGCGGCTCATTCCGCTCACGATGGTGCCGCTGTGGGACGCCCAGCTGGCGGCCGCGGAGATCCGTCGCTGCGCCGCCAAGGGCAGCTTCGCCATCACGTTCTCAGAGAACCCCTATCCGCTCGGGCTGCCGTCGATCCACTCGGGCCAGTGGGACCCGATGTTCGCGGTATGCGAGGAGACGAGCACGGTGGTGTGCATGCACATCGGCTCGTCGTCGCGGATGCCGGGCACATCACCCGACGCGCCGTTCATCATCAGCTCGACGCTCACGTTCCAGAACGCGATGGGGTCGCTGCTCGACTTCGTCTTCTCGGGCACGCTGGCCCGCTTCCCGAAGCTCGTGTTGGCGTATTCGGAGGGACAGGTCGGCTGGATGCCGTATCTGCTCGAGCGCATGGACAAGCTGTGGCACGAGCGCTCGGACAACTCGTTCGGCACGAGCCTCCCGGAACCACCGACGACCTACATCCGGGGTCGCGTCTACGGCTGCATCTTCGACGACGAGACGGGACTGGCCAACCGCGACCGGGTCGGCATGGACGTCATCTGCTTCGAGACCGACTATCCACACGCCGACAGCACCTTCCCGAACTCCGAGAAGGTGGCCACGGAGATCTGCGCCAACGCCGGCCTGAACGAGCAGGAGACGTACCAGCTGATGCGAGGCAACGCCATCAGGGCATTCGGCTTGCAGCGGTACGGCGTCACCGCGTGACATTCATGACAATCGGGCGTTTTCAGGCTGTTCTGAACCGGTTCACAGGCGACCTCAGCGGCCCGAGCGTGCGGTAGACACGACTATCAGGAATCTTGACTTGGCCGACGGCGTCGGACAAGGATGGCGGAATCCGGGGTTCCGCGGGTCGTTGCCGCGGCCGGGCTCTCACACAAGGGGGAGACAAACGTGCGGAATACTTGATGCCGGCGCTCGTCGCGCTCGGACTCTTTGCCGCCGGGTGCGGCAGCGACAACTCGAGCAGCGGGTCAGGCGCCACCACGACGGCGGCGGCGACGTCGGCGGTGGCCAACAAGGATCCAATCCCATCGCGCTGCTCGGCATCGAGTCCGGCCCCAACGCCACCGACAACCGGCACAACACGCTCGACCTCGCCATCGAGGAGCTCAACGCCAAGGGCGGCATCATGGGCCACCCGGTGAAGTACACGGCCTACGACGCCGGCCAGACGCCCGACCAGGCGGCCACGGCGCTGCAGAAGGCGCACGGCGACAAGCCGACAGTCATCATCGGCCTTCCCGTCACGGCCCAGGTGCAGGCCACCGCGCCGCTGCTCGGCCAGTCGGGCATTCCCGTCATCCATCAGGCGCAGTCGCCGAACGTCGGCTTCAGCAAGCTGAACGTGCCGAACATCTACCGGATGAACGTGGCCGCCGACAAGCAGACCGACGCCATGGTGAAGTACGTCAGCGAGACGGTGAAGCCCAAGAAGGTCGGGCTGATCTACAGCAGTGACACGAACTCCACGGAGTCGGGCAAGCGCATCGAGTCCGGCCTGACGGCGGCGGGGATCGAGGTCGTAAGCCGTACCGTCGCCCCCACGGCCACCGACACCACCGAGGCCGTGCTGGCGTTCAAGGACGTCGACGCCACCATCTCGTGGACCTTCCCGGCCGTGAACTCCGTCTTCATGAAGCAGCGGGCCCAGAACGGGCTCACCGCCCCGCACTTCATGGACACCGGCGGCAGCACCGTGGTGGGCCTGGGTCTCGCCACCGGCGACGAGCTCAAGGGCCTGAGCTACGTGACACAGTGCGACGCCGATGTGCTCACGGGCGCGAACGTCGACGCCTACAAGGCCGCGTATACGAAGAAGTTCGGCAAGCTCGACTACGCGGCGTCGAACCCCACGAACTACGACACCGTCTACTACATCGACGCCCTCGTGAAGAAGGCGGGCGGCTCCATCGCGGCGAAAGATCTCGACGCCGCCTTGGCCACCACCGACTACACCGGCGTCTGAGGCGACCTGAAGACCAACGCCGACCACGACCTGATGACCACCATGTACGTCGTCGACGCCGGCACGAGCGCCGCCGGCAAGAAGCTTCTGGCGACGTGCAAGAACGCCTGTCGCGGGAACTGAGGGAGGCCGTGGCACCGACCTGCGCACGCTCGCACCGCCGCTGGGCAACAAGGTGTGGCACATCGGCGGCGCCGCCATCCCGTACCAGACCATCCTGATCGCCGTCGTCATGCTGGTGCTGCTCGCCGCCCTCGAGCTGCTCCTGCACCGCACGTCGATCGGCCGCCAGGTGCGGGCGCTGGCGGCCGACCGCGAGACGGCGCTCCTCCAGGGCATCCGCGTCAACCGGCTGTCGATCCTCATGTTCGGCCTGTCGGCGGCGCTGGCGGCCCTGGGCGGGCTTCTCGTCGTCCCGATCATCCCGGCGTCACCGGCGCTCGGCTTCACCCTGTTGCTGTCGTCGTTCGCCGCCGTCGTGCTGGGAGGATTCGACAACATCGGAGCCACCGTGGCGGCCGCCTTGGCCGTGGCCGTCGTCCAACAGCTGTTGGCGGGCTATCTCACGCCCGACTACATCGAGGCCTATCCGTACATCATCCTGCTCGTCGCGCTGATCTTCCGCCCGCACGGCCTGGTCCGGGAGGCGACCCGTGTCCGGTACTAGACGCTTCTCGTCACGCCGGAGTGCGGAAACCGCTCGATCCGGTGACGGGAACGGCGTGCGGCTGAGCGGAAAGGGGTTCACCGGTGTCGGCGGTTGAGGAGACGCTCGGTGGCCCCGATCCTCAGGCCACCCTCGACGCGGCGCGGCTGGCTCGGGGAGGCGACGAGGCGGTCGTCGCCAGCGGCCTGCGTCCCGCCATCTTCTCCCGCCACCAGTTCCGGTCCCTCGCCGTGGCGATCGTGCTGGCCGCAATCGTCCCCCTGTTCGTGCACGGCCTGTACGGCCTCGGCGTGGCCAAGACGGCGGGCATCTACGTCATACTGTCGCTGGGCTTCTACTACCAGTTCGCCCTGTCGGGGCAGTTCTCCTTCGCCACCACGGCTTTCTACGCCGTCGGCGCCTACACGTCGATCTGGGCGTCGCAGTACGGCGGCTTCGCCGTGGGCTTCCTCGCCGCCGTGGTGGCCGCCGGCCTCTACGGCGCCCTCATCAAGCTGGTGCTGCGGCGAAGTCCGCTCATCCAGTTCGGCATCGCCACTCTGGCCGTCTCGGCGCTCAGCCTCATCGTGCTCCAGAACTGGGAGAGCTTCACCGGCGGAGGCCTGGGGCGGTACGGGGTCGAGCCCGTCAGCCTCTTCGGCTACGACTTCATCACGCCCACCGAGCAGTACTACGCCGTCGCCGCCGTCGGGCTCATCGGCATCTTCCTGCTGATCCTCTTCGAACGGTCACCGGCCCAGCGCGACCTCGTGTTCGTCCGCGACATGGCCGACGTCGCCCGCACCACCGGCCTGAACTCCGGTCCCATGCTCACCGTCGCCTTCGCCCTGGGTGCCGCCTACATGGGTGCGGCCGGCTCGCTGCTCGCCCACACCGCCGGGTTCATCGACATCACCTCGTTCAGCGTGGCCATCGCCTTGGACGTGCTCCTCATGGTGCTGCTGGGTGGCGTGCGATCGGTGTGGGGTCCGCCCATCGGCGCCGTCGTGCTCATCCTCCTACCCGAATGGCTGCGCAGCATCGCCGACTACAAGGACCTGATCTACGCCGGCGTCATCCTGCTCGTCGTGCTCGTGCTCCCCGGCGGCCTGGCGTCGATCCCGCACCGGGCCCGGACGCTCATCGCGAGGGCCCGCTCGTGAGCACCGTCGCGCCCCTGCTCGAGTGCAAGCAGATCAGCGTGCGCTTCGGCGGCGTCGTCGCCGTCGACGGGGTCTCGCTCGAGGTACGACCGGGCGAGGTGCTGGGTCTCGTCGGACCCAACGGGTCGGGGAAGACCACACTCCTGAACGCCGTCTCCGGTCTGGTCCGGGCCCGGGGCGAGGTGCGGGTGGACGGGCGCCCCGTCCCGCTGAGCCGGCCCGGCGCCATCGTGCGTCACGGGGTGTTCCGCACCTATCAGACGCCGCAGGTCGACCGCGAGCTCACCTGCCTGGAGAACGTGCTCGTGGCGTCGCCCGATCGAGCCCATCGGGGGGCGGCCAGCGCCTTCGTCCTGCGCCGGCGGATGTGGGCCCACGACCGGGTGCGCTGGCAACAGGCGGCCACCGCCCTCGGGCGCGTCGGCCTGCTGGCCAAGGCCAACGTTCCCGCCGCCGGGCTGTCCTACGGCGAGCAGCGCCTTCTCGAGATCGCCCGGGCCCTGCACGCCCAACCTGAGCTGCTGTTGATGGACGAGCCCGCCGCCGGTCTCAACGCGAGCGAGTCACATCGGCTCGTCGAGCTGCTGCGCGAGCTGTCGGCCGGGGGCCTCAGCCTGTTGGTCATCGAGCACAAGATCAGCTTCCTCGAGGAGCTGTGCGACCGCATCATCGTGCTGGAGCTCGGGCGCCAGATCGCGGCGGGCACGCCCAGCGAGGTGTGGGCCGATCCCGCCGTGATGGCGGCTTACCTCGGGGAGGCGAAATGAGCGACAACGGTACGCCGACCTCCACCGCCGCTCCCGTCGCCGAGCCGCTGCTCCGAGCTTCCGGCCTCACGGTCACATACGGGTTGGTGGCCGCCGTCGACGCCATCGACATCGAGGTCGGCGCCAACGAGGCCGTCGCCCTCCTCGGCGCCAACGGCGCCGGGAAGACGTCCACGTTGCGGGCCTTGTCGGGTCTGGTGAAGAGCAGTGGCCCCATCACCTTTGACGGCACCACCATCTCGCGCAAGGCGCCCGACGCCGTCGCCCGGGCCGGCCTGATCCACGTGCCCGAGGGGCGTCGTCTCTTCGCCACCCTCACCGCGGAAGAGAACCTCCTCGTCGGCAAGACCGGCACGGCGGGGCGGGCGCCGCTGTTCGATCTCGACGACGTCTACGACCTCTTCCCCGCACTCGGCGCGTTGCGCAAGCGGCGGGGCTGGGCGTTGTCGGGCGGCGAGCAGCAGATGGTGGCCATCGGGCGTGGCCTGTTGGCGGCGCCCCGCCTGCTGCTCCTCGACGAGCCGTCGCTCGGCCTCGCTCCCATCGTCGTGACGGCGGTGTACCAGGCGCTGGCCGAGATCCGCCACCGTGTCGCCTTGCTGCTGGTGGAGCAGAACGCACACCTCGCCCTCGGGTTGTGCGACCGGGCCTACGTGCTGGCCGCCGGGCAGGTGGCGATGGACGGCCCCGTGTCGGCCCTCGCCGACCGGGAGCAGCTGCTGGCGTCGTATCTGGCCCGCAGCGAGCCGGCCTCCGTCTGACCGTTCACTTCGCCGGTAGGGCGGCGCCGAGGCGGGCCACGGCCACGGCCGTGAGGCGATCGTGGTTGCCGGCGTCGCGCACCTCGACCCGCACCACGTCGGCGGTGAGCGGGTGAGCCGACGAGCGGGCCGGCCCGGCCCGTACGGCCGACAGGTACCGGATCTGCAGATCGGCGACGCCCCGCCCGGAGAGTGACTCGGCGGCCAGCTCGGCCACGAGGGCCACGGCACCGCCCTGGATCGTGCCCGCCGGCTGCAGCACATACGGGTCGCGGTCCATCTCCACCACGCCGGGAGTGACGACTCGGGCGCCGAGCGCTTCGGCGACGGGCCGATCGAAGCGACCGTCGTTGAAGTCGCGATCGACCACCGGCAGCGGGATCACGTCCTGGGGTCGCGGCGACGCGATGAAGCTCACCTCGGTGAGGGCCACCGGCCGTTCGCGTCCAGCGGTGGCGAACCACACCTCACCGATGACGAGCGTCCCGCCCGCCTTCAGGAGCCGCCCCGCCATGGTGAGGCGGTCGGTGTTGACGCCGGCCAGGGTGTGCACGGTGAGGTCGGCGGTAAGGGCGACGCGCGGCTTCGTGATGGTGCTGGCCAGCACACCGGTCAGCACGTCGGCGACGGTGGCGAGCACGGACGGCCGCACCACCGACGTCCCGGGGATGCACAGGAACGGGTCGACGTCGAGCTCGCCGACGACGCCGTCTCCGGCGCCGCGGTGGAGGAAGCCGATGTCGGCGATGAACATCCGTTCCCGATCCCAGGCCGGATCCGTCACAAGACGGCGCCCGCCGGTCGGTTGGCGGCGTCGGGCGAGATGGCGCGCACCATGCCGTCCTGGACGAACGACGCGAGGAGCCGGCCGTCCTGACTGAACACGTGGGCCCGGCCGTAGGTGCGGCCCCGGCCGGCGTAGGGCGCCTCGTGGGCGAGCAGCATCCACGTGCCGGCCGACACCGGCTCGTGGAACGTCAGCGTGTGGCTGACCACGCCGGTCGACAGGCTGACGTGGGCCATGCTCTGGCTGACGCCCGGATGCGGGCGCATGGCGGTGCCGATGAGGAAGCCGTCCGTGGCGTAGGCCAGCAGCTCCTGGTTGGTGAGGGGATCGTCGGGCGCGCCCTCGAAGCGGGTCCACACCGGCAGCTCCGGCGGCCCCACATCGTCGGGGTCCGACACGTCGATGTCGCCTGCGATCGAGATGCGCCACTCCTCGAACTCGAAGGACCGGGCCTTGGCATCGTCGGGACGAGGAACCGTCGGCGCCGGCTCGGCGTGGCGGATGGCGTCGGGCTCCGGCGCGTGCAGCAGCACGAGCGAACGTGCACACAGCCGATCGCCTTGGCGCACGGTGACGGTGGCGCTGCCGAAGGACCGTCCGGTGTGCATGGTGTCGACGTCGATGTCGACAGGGGAGCGCATGTCGCCGCCGCGGGCGAAGATGGCATGGACCGTCTTCACCTCCTTGCCGGGCTGCGACACGGTGGCGGCGGCGATCGTCTGCGCCAGCAGCTGGCCGCCGAAGATCACGTCGCGTCCGTTGGGAGCGTTCTGGCCCACGAACCGGCCCTCGCCGACCGGCTCGAGCTGGAAGGCAGCCAGGAGGTCGGCGAGCCGGGCCAGCCCGCTCATGTCGCCACCTCGGGCGGCTCGAAAAGGGGGGCGCGCACCGCAACATGATAATCGTGTCTTGCCGAGGCGGCAAGGAGCCACGAGCCTGCGGAGTCGGCGGCGAGACAGCGCCGTCAGGTACGTGAGGCGGCGGCCGCTTCTGTGCCGAAGACGGTGCGGTGGAACAGCTCCGTCAAGGCGTCGACGAGCTCGTGGCGGCTCACCACCAGGTGCGAGCGGAAGACCGACCGGGCGGCGTTGTCCATGACGTTGATCAGGCACACCGCCGCCAGATAAGGGTCGACCTCGGTGGTACCGGTGGCGCGGATGCGATCGGCGAGCAGCGTGGTCCAGTGCCGCTGGGCCCGCAACCCCCGGCTGGAGATACGGGGATCGGCGTCCTCGATCAGGGCGTCGAGGACGGCCCACCGGATGGGCGCCTGATCGAGCAGGACCGTGCACACCTCGTCGAGCCAGGCCCGCAGGCTGTCCCAGCCGTCCGGTCCTGGTTCGAGGGCCGGCATGCGTTCCAGGAGCTCGTCGGCTTCGGCGATGATCTCGCTCTGGAGGGCCAGGAGCAGGTCGTTCTTGTCCTGGAAGTAGACATAGAAGGTGCCGTGCGACGTGCCGGCCCGCTTGGCGACGCGGGCCACCCGAGCGCCGTGGTACCCGTAGGCCGAGAACTCGGCCACGGCGGCGTCGCGCAGCTTGGCCAGCGTGCGCCGGCCCCGTTCGCGCGTCGCTCGCGAGGCGAGGTTGTGGCCCTCCGACCAGGCGTCATCCGCCGTGTCCGTCACAGATGAGACATTACTATCAACTACGTGGCCGACTACCGGACCTTGCTGCTGGAGATCGACGGCGGCGTCGCCCTCCTCACCCTGAACCGACCCGAGGCCCGCAACGCCCTGAACGCCCGGATGGGCTACGAGCTCGGCCACGCCTTCGCCACGCTCGACGCCGACGATGCGGTGCGGGCCATCGTCGTCACGGGGGCCGGGTCGGCCTTCTGTGCCGGCGCCGACCTGGGCTCCGCCACGCCGTTCGGGCCGAGCGGCGAGGACGGCCCGATCGACGGGTACCCACCGGTGTCGCAGATCTCGCCGTGGGAGCTCTCGACGCCGATCATCGCCGCCATCAACGGCGCCGCCGTCGGCGTGGGCATCACCTACGCGCTCCAGTGGGACATCCGCATCGCCAACCGAGACGCCAAGCTCGGATTCGTCTTCACCCGGCGAGGCCTGATTCCCGAAGGGAACTCGCTGTGGCTGCTGCCCCGTGTCGTCGGGACTTCGGCGGCGATGGAGCTGCTGTTGACGGGGCGGGTCATCACCGGGGCCGAGGCGGCGGAGATGGGTCTGGTCACGAAGGCCGTCGCCGCCGACGAGGTGGTGCCCACCGCCCTCGCTGTGGCTCGCGACATCGCCGAGAACACGGCGCCGGTGTCCGTGGCCGTCACGAAGCGCCTCTTCTACCGGTACCTGGAGTCAGGCGACCGCCGGGCGGCGCGCGCCGAGGAGCGCGAGCTGTTCATGTGGGCGGTGCAACAGCCCGACGCCACCGAGGGCATCGCCTCGTTCATGGAGAAGCGCCCGCCGGCCTGGAAGATGTCGAAGACGGCCGACCTTCCCCCAAGCGTTCACGCCAGTTCAACCACCGCAGACGTGGTTGAACCAGCGTGAAACCTAGGAAGTGACGGGATCGATCGGCGTGTCGAGCCCCAAGGCCGCCTCCACTACGGCGGCGGCATCGAGCGTCTTGTCGTCGGCGAAGCGCTCGCCCGTGAGTAGTACCCCCACCGGCACGCCGTCGACCAGCCCGGCGGGCACGCACGCCGACGGCAGGCCGAGCAGGTTGGCCGGCGTCACGCAGCGAATGAGCGCGAGCGTGGCGGGAGCGTTCTCGGGCGCCTCGGCGTCCCACCCGTGGACGAACGGCAGCTGCGTCCACGCCGGCGTGAGCAGGAGGTCGACGCCGGCGAACCACATCGACCAGTCGCGCATCAACGACTGCCGGGTCATCAACACCTGGGTGTAGCCGTCCAGGTCGACTGGCGCCACGCTGGCCAGCCAGTGGCCGAGGAAGCGAGTGGCGTCTACCGACATCATCGGTTCGATCAGCGGCATCATCGTGCGGACATCGGCGGCCAGGAACGCCTCCCACGTGCGGACGGTCTCCTCGAACCGGGGTGGCCCTTCGGCGACGAGCTCGTAGTCGGCGGCGGCCAGGGCCTGGCCGGCGGCGGCGGCCCGCTCGGCGACGCGGGGGTCGGTGGACCCGCCGGGCGCGTCGGCGAGGACGGCCACACGTAGCGGCCGGCCCTCGGGCGGAGGCGACACCATGGGCGCCGGCACGCTGTACGGATCGCGCCGGTCGGGCCCGGACAGGACCTCCAGGCCCAGCCGAACATCGGCGACGCGCCGGGCCATCGGTCCCTCCACCGGCATCAGCTGGAACGACGCCGGCCCGTCGGGCCCGGGGATGAGCCCGAAGCTCGGGACCCGGCCGGCCGACGGCTTGATCGACGCGATGCCGCAGCACGTGGCCGGGTTACGCAGCGACCCGCCGATGTCGTTGCCGAGGCCGATGGGGCTCATGCCCGACGCCAGCGCCGACGCCTCTCCACCCGACGAACCGCCCGCCGTGCGCGTGGGATCCCAGGGGTTGCGGGTCAACCCGAACAGCGCCGAGTCCGTGTGGACCCGCAGCGCCATGTCGGGGCAGTTCGACCGGGCGATCGGGATGGCGCCGGCGGCCCGCATCCGCTCCACGACGGGCGCGTCGACGGGCGCCATCGCCTCGGCCAGCGCTGTCAGGCCCCAGTTGGTGGAACAGCCCACCTGGTCGAGGTTCTGTTTGACGGTGAAGGGCACGCCGTGCAGCCGGCCGAGCGGCGCGCCGGCCGCGACGGCGTCGTCGGCGGCGCCGGCCGTGGCGCGGGCGTCGTCGGCGCGCACCTCCGTGAGGGCGTTCAGCCACGGGTTGATCTTGTCGATGCGGGCCAGGTGGGCGTCCAGCACCTCCACCGCCGACACTTCGCGGCGGGCGATCATGCCCGCCAGCTCGCCGGCGCCCAGCTGCCACAGCTCGCTCATCGTCCCCCCGGTCGATCGCGGCGTCGTCGCCGTGACACTAGTTGGGTCGGTGAAGGATCCGGCTACTGTCCGCGCGGATGGAGATCGGCTACACGGCGGAGCAAGAGGCGATGCGCGCCGACCTGCGGGCGTACTACGGCCGGCTCCTCGATCCCGCCACGGTGGACGAGCTCTCCCACAGCCACGGCATCGGCGCGGCGCCCCGCCGGGTGTGGAAGCAGATGTGTGCCGACGGGTGGGCGGGCATCGGCTGGCCCGTCGAGTACGGCGGCCAGGGCAGGGGGCCGATCGAGCAGTTCATCTTCTTCGACGAGTCGATGCGAGCCGGCGCCCCCGTGCCGATGCTCACGATCAACACGGTGGGCCCCACCATCATGCAGTTCGGCACGCCCGAGCAGAAGGCGTTCTTCCTACCGAAGATCTTGGCCGGCGACATTCACTTCTGCATCGGCTACAGCGAGCCGCAGGCGGGCACCGACCTGGCCTCGTTGCGGACGAAGGCGGTGCGGGACGGCGACGAGTACGTGGTGAACGGCCAGAAGATGTGGACCAGCCTGGCCGGGGATGCCGACTACTGCTGGCTGGCCGTGCGCACCGACCCCGAGGCCAAGAAGCACAAGGGCATCTCGATCCTGATCGTGCCGCTCGACGCGCCGGGTATCACCCTGCAGCCGCTCCACCTGCTCGGCGATCACGACATCAACGCCGTGTTCTACGACGACGTGCGCGTGCCCGTCGCCAACCGGGTGGGCGAGGAGAACGGCGGCTGGGGCCTCATCACGAACCAGCTCAACCACGAGCGCGTCACGCTGTGCTCCAGCGGCGTGGCCGAACGGGCCCTCACCGAGGTCCGCCGGTGGGCGCAGGAAACCACCATGCCCGACGGCCGCCGGGTGATCGACCAGGAGTGGGTCCAGCTCAACCTGGCTCGTGTCCACGCCAAGCTCGAGTTCCTGCGCCTCATCAACTGGAAGGTGGCGTGGAGCGCCAGCGAGGGCCGCCTCGACGTCGCCGACTGCTCGACGGTGAAGGTGTTCGGCACCGAGTTCAATCTCGAAGCGTTCCGGCTCCTGTTCGAGGTCCTCGGCCCGGTCGGCTATCTCAAGGCGGGGACGCCCGGAGCGGTGGTGCGCAGCCGGCTGGAGAGTCTGTACCGCGGCATGCTCATCCTGACCTTCGGAGGAGGCACGAACGAGGTCCAGCGCGACCTCATCGCCATGTTCGGGCTCGGCTTCCCCCGCCCGGGCCGGTAGGCGATGGACTTCGCGCTCACCGCCGATCAAGATGCTCTGCGCGACTTGGCTCGCCAGGTAGTGGCCGACGGCTGCACGCCCGATCACCTCAAGGCAGTGGCGGCCACCGAATCGGCCGTCGACATGGACCTGTGGCGCACGATGGGAGTGGCTGGACTGGTGGGGGTGGGCCTGCCGGAGGCCGTGGGGGGTAGTGGCCTCGGGTTCCTCGAGGTCTGCGTCGTGCTCGAGGAGGTGGCGCGGCAGGCGGCGTCGGTGCCCGCATACGCCGTGATGGCGCAGGCCGGGCCGGCCCTGGCCCACTTCGGTGGCGACGAGCACCTCGACGGCGTGGCGGGGGGCGAGCGCGTGATCACGGCGGCGGTGCACGAACCGGCCGGCGACGTGCGCCGTCCCGGCGCCCGTGCCGACGGCGGCCGGCTCACCGGCGTGAAGGTCTGCGTGGCGTCCGGGCCGCTGGCCGACGCCTTCGTCGTGACGACCGCCGATGGCTTGCACGTCGTGGCGGCCGACGCCCCTGGGGTCACCGTCGAGCGGGCGGACACCACCACCGGCGTCCCCGAGGCGCGTGTGGTCTTCGAGGGCGCGCCAGGGGTGGCGCTGGCCGGGCCGGAGGGTCTCGACTGGCTGCTCGACCACGCCACAGCGGCGCAATGCGTGATGATGGCCGGGATCTGCGACGCCGCCGTGCGCCTCACCGCCGACTACGCCAAGGAGCGGGTGCAGTTCGAACGGCCCATCGCCACGTTCCAGGCGGTGGGCCAGCGGGTCGCCGACGCCCGCATCGACGCCGAGGGGGTGCGCCTCACCGCGTGGCAGGCGGCGTGGCGCCTGGCCGCCGGGCTCCCCGCCGCGGAGCAGGTGGCCGCGGCCAAGTACTGGGCCGCCGAAGCCGGCCAGCGCGTCGTGCACGCCGCCCAGCACGTCCATGGTGGCGTCGGCGTCGATCGCGACTACCCGCTGCACCGCTACTTCCTGGCGGCCAAGCAGCTCGAGCTCGACCTCGGCGGCGCCGCCGCCAGCCTGGCCCGGCTGGGCCGCATACTGGCCGACGTATCCGATCACTGACGTGGGGGTGGGTGTGTGATGGACCAACGGTTCGTGGGGGCGACCGCCTTCGTCACCGGAGCCGGTTCCGGGATCGGCCGGGCCGTCGCCCAGCGGCTGGCAGCCGAGGGAGCGGCCGTCGCGTGCGTCGACATCGACGGCACCACCGCCCAAGCCACGGCCAAGGGCATCGGCGACGGCGGCGCCCGAGCGGTGGCGTTGACGTGTGACGTGGCCTCCTACGCCGAGGTGACGGCGGCCGTCGACGACGCCATCCGGGCGTTGGGCCCCCTCGACGTGGCGTGCAACATCGCCGGTATCGGTTGGTTCGCCCACAGCCACGCCGAGGACCCGGAGCGATTCGCCCGCGCCATCGCCGTGAACCTGACTGGCACGTACTACGTGTGTCGGGCCGTGCTGCCGGCCATGGTGGAGCGAGGCCGGGGCGTGATCGTCAACACGGCCTCGAACGCCGGCCTGCAGGGCCTGGCGTGGTCGGCGGCCTACTGCGCGTCCAAGGGGGGCGTCGTGCAGCTCACGCGGGCGCTGGCCACCGAGTACCTCGGCCGCGGCGTACGGGTGAACGCCGTGGCGCCCGGCGGCACGAAGACCAACATCCTCGCCGGTTTCGTGCCACCGGAAGGGGCCGACCTGGCCCGGCTGCAGAAGATCGTGTCGCCCGAGCCCATGGCCGAGCCGGAGGAGATGGCAGCGGTGTTCGCGTTCATCGCCAGCGACGAGGCCCGCTTCATGACCGGATCCATCGTGTCGATGGACGGCGGCCTGGCCTGCTGATGGGCATCTGCGAAGGAAGGGTGGTGGTGATCACCGGAGCGGGCCGCGGAATCGGCCGTGCTCATGCCCTCGCCTTCGCCGCCGAGGGTGCCCGCGTCGTGGTGAACGACATCGGTGCCGCGCTCGACGGAGCCGGCGCCGACACCACCCCGGCCCAGGAGGTGGTAGCCGAGATCGAGGCGGCTGGGGGAGAGGCCGTCGCCAACACCGACGACGTCTCCGACTGGGACAGCGCCCGGCGGCTCGTCGAGACCGCCCTCGAGACCTACGACGGCCTCGACACCCTCGTATGCAACGCCGGCATCGTCCGCGACCGAATGATCGTCAACATGTCGGTCGACGAGTGGGACGCCGTGATGCGCGTCCACCTTCGTGGCGTGTTCTGCCCGGTGCGCCAGGCCGTCGACTACTGGCGCAGCGAGCACAAGGCGGGCCGGCCCCGGGCCGGCCGCATCGTCACGACGTCGTCGGGCGCCGGCCTGTTCGGCAGCGTGTCGCAAGCGAACTACTCGGCCGCCAAAGCCGGCGTCGCCACCTTCACCATCGTCGCCGCCGCCGAGCTCGCCCGCTATGGAATCCTGGCCAACACCATCGCGCCGTCGGCCCGCAGTCGGATGACGGAGGGCGCCTTCCCCGAGATGATGGCTCGGCCCGACTCGGGCTTCGACCGCATGGACCCGGCCAACGTGGCGCCGATCGTGGTGTGGTTGGGCAGCGAATGGTGTGACGTGAGCGGCCGCGCCTTCGAGGTCCAGGGCGGCGAGTTGTCGGTGGCCGACGGCTGGCAGCACGGGGCGGTGATCGACAAGGGGGCGCGCTGGGAGCCGGCTGAGATCGGTGCCGCCGTGCACGACCTGCTGGCTGCGGCACCTCCGCCGGCGTCCGTCTACGGCGCGTCTTGATTACATGACAGAATCAAGGAAACGCGACAGGGGGTCCTGATGACGATCGCGACCGGCGAGATCGACATCGCCAGCAACGACACCTACGTCACCGGTGTGCCGCACGAGCTCTTCGCCCGGTTGCGGGCCGAGGCGCCCGTCTACCGCCACGCCCGCTCCGAGCCCGACCAACCCGAGTCGTTCTGGGTGCTCACCCGCCATGCCGACGTCGTCCGCACCAGCCGGGTCTTCGAGAACTACTCGTCGTACCGCAAGGGCTGCCTGCTGTACGAGGAGCGGCCCGACCTCGACCTGGCCCGCATGCTGATCGACCTCGATCCGCCCGAGCACACCCGGCTGCGCATGCTGGTGAGCCGGGGCTTCACGCCGCGGGCCATCCGTTCCCTCGACGGCCACTTCCGCGACGTCACCGCCCGCATCCTCGACTCGGCGCTGCAGGCCGGTACGTTCGACTTCGTCACCGAGGTGGCGGCCGAGCTGCCCTTGATCGCCATCGCCGAGCTCCTCGGCGTGCCGGTCGAGGACCGTCACAAGATGTTCGAGTGGTCGAACCGGATGATCGGCACCTCGGATCCCGAGTACAGCAGCGGCGACCCCACCGCTGGCCAGGCCGCCATGGCCGAGCTGTACATGTACGCCAACCAGCTGGCCCAGGAGCGCAAGGTCGACCCGCGTGACGACATCATCACCACGCTGCTCACCGCCGAGGGCGACGACGCCTTGAGTGAGCACGAGTTCGACCTGTTCGTGCTGCTGTTGTCAGTGGCCGGCAACGAGACGACGCGGAACGCCATCTCGCACGGCCTGCTCGCCTTCATGGAGCACCCGGACCAGTGGGCGGCGCTGCGGGCCGACAGCACCCTGCTCGACTCGGCGGTGGAGGAGATCCTGCGCTGGGCATCACCGGTGATGTACTTCCGGCGCACCGCCACGTGCGACATCGAGCTCCACGGTCAGCCCATCGCCGAGGGCGACGCCGTCGTCATGTACTACATCTCGGCCAACCGCGACGAGGCCGTCTTCGCCGACCCGTATCGCTTCGACATCACCCGCTCACCCAACCCGCACGTGGCCTTCGGCGGCGGCGGCCCGCACTTCTGCCTGGGGGCCCAGCTGGCCCGCCTGGAAATGCGGATCATGTTCGAGGAGCTGTTGGCGCGGGTGACGTCGCTGACCCTCGCCGGCGAGGTCAGCCGGCTGCGCTCCAACTTCGTCAACGGCATCAAGCACCTCCCCACCAGGGTCACGCTGTCGTAGCAGGTCAGACCAGCAGAGCAGCCGACCGTCCCCGCCCGCCCGTCCGCGGCGAGATGCGCTGACAAGTCCTCGACCAACAGCGTCGGCCCGCGGCACCGTCCGATGCGACTGGGCTTCGCTCGGCCGCAGCGCGGGCGCCCAACCGAGCGTCAACGCCGCCGGCGCGAGTTCGTCACGGATGTGGAATGACTGTTCGGGTAAGTTGCCGGCGATGGAGGCCGGCTGCCGCGCCTTCCGTGCTGCGACCGATTCGACTCCTGTGGTCGGGCGAGTGTGGCGCCTCGTCGGCGTGCTAGTGCTGCTCATCGCGGCGGTGTCGGCGGCGTGCGGTTCCGATGACTCGGCATCGACGCCGGTCCGCCCGCCGTCGACCACGAACGCGGCGGGTCCCACAAGATCCGTAGATGCCACCGTGACCCCGCCGACCGAGAGCCCAGCACTCCCGGCGTCTTCGGGGCCCGCGACCTCAGCGGCTGATCGGCCGGTGGTCCTCGTGCTCACCAAGACCGCCGGCTTCCGTCATACGTCGATCGAGCCTGCCGCCGCGGCACTGGTGGCCGGCCTCGATACAGCCGGACTCGATGTCGTCGTCGACCCGGACGCTGCTCACGTCACGGATCAGGGCTTGGCCCGGTTCGACTCCGTCGTGCTGCTGTCGACGACGGGCGACTGGCTCGACGACGCGCAACAGGCGGCGCTCGAGAAATGGGCAGCCGCTGGGGGAGGAATCGCCGGCATTCACGCCGCGACCGACGCCGAGCCCGCCTGGCCGTTCCTCGAGGAACTGTTCGGCACTCGCTTCGCCGGTCACGCGGCCGTGCAGCCTGCGACCGTCGTCATCGAGGACTCGACGCATCCGGCAACTGTCCGACTGCCCGCGCGCTGGACAGTGACGGACGAGTGGTACGCCTTCACGCGCAACCCGCGGGACCGCGTGCACGTCCTGGCGACGGTGGACGAGACGACGTACGCGGGCGGCGTGATGGGACCCGATCATCCCATCGAGTGGTCGCGGGAGCCGACGGCGATCTCCGGTCGCATGTGGTACACGGCCATGGGCCACCCGGACGAGCTCTGGGCCGACCCGAGCTTCGCCGCCCACGTGGTGGCGGGTGTGGCTTGGACAGCCGGCGTGTCGATGCCGGGTGTCGCGTCCTTAACGACAGGTGTCACCGCGAGTGCCGTCGCCCGCCGAGTCGTACGTCTCGGAGCAGACGGGCCCGGCTGATGCGTGGCCGGCTGGCCGTCGGCCCGACGCAAACGAACGTGACACAGCCGTGACACGAGACGTCGGGAAACGCGTGAACGGCGAGAAGCGACGGGAACTAGATTGCCCTGCTCAATGGGCGAATCCGCACGAATCCCCACGTGGCCGCCTCGGCTTCAACTCGCCAACGGCATCAAGCACCTCCCCACCAGGGTGACGCTGGCCTGACGGCCGTGGTCGACGACCGGCCCCGCACCTCGACCCGGGACCGGACGACGCTGCGGGCCCAGCTGCAGACGTGGCTGGCCGGGCGGGTCGACGACGCGGCAATTTCCCAGCTGGAAATCCCTTCCACCAACGGCATGTCGAGCGAGACCGTCATGTTCGACGCGTCGTGGCGCGACGGCGGCACCCTCCGCTCCCAGGCGTGCGTGCTGCGCCTGCCGCCCGACGCCGCGGCCGCCCCGGTCTTCCCCAGCTATGACATGGAGCGCCAGTACCGTGCCATCCAGCTCGTGGCGCTCGAATCCACGGTGCCCGTTCCCACGACGCTGTGGCTCGAGCTCGATCCACGCCACCTCGGAGCGCCGTTCTTCGTCATGGCCCGGCTCGACGGCGTCGTCCCGCCTGACGTCATGCCGTACGTGTTCGGTGGGAACTGGCTGTACGACGCGGCGCCCTCCGATCGGGCCGCCCTCCAGCGGCGCTCGATCGAGCTCCTGGGGCGGCTGCACGCCATCGACCTGGACGCCCCGGCGGCGGCCTTCCTCCACGAGCCGGCCCGCACGGGCTCAGCCCTCGGCCGCCACGTCGACGACCTGCGCTCCTACTACCAGTGGGTCGTCGCCGACGGTCTCGAGTCACCGTTGCTGGCGCGCGGCTTCGACTGGCTGGAGCGCCACTGGCCCCGGGCCGAACCGGCCGCCGTGCTGAGTTGGGGCGACGCTCGCATCGGAAACATCATCTACCGCGACTTCGAGCCGATCGCCGTGCTCGACTGGGAGATGGTGTCGATCGGCCCGCGGGAGATCGACCTCGCCTGGATGATCTTCATGCACCGCTTCTTCCAGGACCTGGCCGAGCAGTACGGCCTCCCCGGCCTGCCGGACTTCATGCGTGCCGACGACGTGGCGGCCACCTACGCCGAGACGACGGGCGTGGCCCCGGCTGAGCTGCGGTGGTTCCTCGTGTATGCCGCCGTGCGCCTCGGCGTGGTGATGGCGCGCATCTCCCGGCGCCAGGTGCTCTTCGGCGAGATCGCCGCACCGGCCGACCCGGACGACATGATCACGCACCGGCGCACCATCGAGCAGATGCTCGACGGGTCCTACTGGTCGCGGCTCTGACCGGCGGCGCACAGCGGGCTCACAGGGCTGGGCACGACGGCAGGGTGCTCGCCTACCCTCTGGCGCCATGACGAACGAGGCCCACCCGGATCTCGTCGCGCTCGACGTCGGCACCGACGTCGGCACGATCGAGATCGTCCTCGCCCGGCTCCGGTCGGACGGGATCCCCGTTACCGTGGACCCCGACCTGTCGAGCCTCAGCGCCCTCGACGAGGAGTCAGGGTTCCAGCTGCTCGTCCGGTCCGACGACGTCGAGGCCACGCTCCCCGTTCTGCGGGCGGCGGGCATCGAGGTGGAGGAGTGAGGCTGAGGGAGGGGCGGGCGACGCTCCTGCTCGCCCTCAGCCTGCTGGCGGGAACCGCCGGCACGGTCCTCCCTGCGACCTCGGGCCCGGCGGGGGCCGTGACGCCGGCCGCTCCCGTCACCAGCGTCTCGGCCATGGGCGATTCCACGCTCCTGGGCCTCACCTACAACCCCTCGGCCGGGCGCAACACGGACGCCCGGTCGGTCATCTCGGCCCAGTACAGCTTCCTGTACGCGGCGGCGTCGTGTCGCAGCCTCATCGGACCGAGCTGCGGCAGCAATCCGCCCACCACCGTGCTCCAGGAGATGCGGTCGCACCAGGGCCAGCTCGGCCAGGTGCTCGTCATCATGGGGGGCTACGACGACGCCGACATCCGGCCCGGCGTCGACGCCATCGTGGCCGAGGCCACGCGCCAAGGCGTCGGCACGGTGATCTGGCTGACGTACCGCACCAACGTCACGTACAGCTTCGGGTACAACTACGTGCGCTTCAACGGGTACCTGCAGGAGAAGGCCCAGGAGTACAAGGGCACCCTCGCCATCGCCGACTGGAACGGCTACTCGGCCAATCACCCCGAGTGGATGGCTCCCGACGGCGTCCACGTCAATGCCACCGGCGCCTTCGCCCTCGCCAACTTCATCGTCGCCTCGATCAAGGCCATGGCGCCGGCGCGCTGCGCGGGCGACCGCGAGGGCGACCCGTCGGCGCCGCCGACGGCTACCGACACCGTGACGGCGGCGGCGAGCAAGCTCACGCCGTCGGCGCCGAAGCGGATCCTCGACACCCGGCCCGACGACGCCGACAGCTACAAGATCCCGCTGGGCAACGGCAACGCCATGACGGTGCCCCTGCAGGCCACCAACGCGACGGCGGCAGTGGTGAACCTCACGGC
>JBKOXV010000157.1:0-21334 GCA_046725105.1 bacterium
GTCTGGTTCGGTCGCCATGCCGCGCAATTGGGCCGCCGCCGCGCCCAGGCGCAGCGGCGTGGGGTGGGGCGTGAAGGTGACGACTCCGCGCAGTCGGCCGTCGGGCCCGACGGCGCCGAGGTGGAACGTCCCGGGCCCGGCGTCCTCGGGGAGACGCGGGTCGGTCGACGGCGTGCCCGAGCGCAGCACCCGCCGGCGCAGATCGAGGCACGCGGCGGCGTCGACCTCGATCACCTCCACGCGTCAGGAGGCCAGGGCGCCGTACGTGGCCATGAGGATGCTGACCCCGCGGTCGTCGCCCAACGTCCCTTCGCCCATGCGGTTCATCATGTACGTGACGACCAGCCGGGCGTCGAGGTCGACCACGACGATCGACCCGCCCCATCCGCCCCAGAAGCAGGTGCGCGGGTTCGGTCCGATCGGCATCTCCTGGCCGTTGATGCCGAAGCCGATGCCTAGGCGCAGCGGCGTCGCGAGTACGAGATCGATGCCGCGGGCTTGCTCGCGGAAGACCGCCTCGCAGCCGTCCGGCGACAGCAGGCGCAGGCCCTGCGACTCACCGCCGTTCGCCAGCACCGCCTGGATGGTGGCCACCGAGCGAGCGTTGCCATGACCGCCGGCGGCCGGGATCTCGGCCCGCCGCCACGGCTCGGTCCACGACCAATCGGCCGCCAGCATCGGGTTCGTGAGTGTCCGCACGGCGAGGCTGGTGGGATCGTTCGGAATGGGAAGCGGCGGTGGCGGGATCACGTTGGCGACGCGATGATCGTGTTCGGGCGCCAAGCCGATGTGGAAGTCGGCGCCGAGCGGCCCGGCGACCTCCTTGGCGAGGAACGTGCCGACGGTGTCGCCGGTGACGCGCCGGATGACCTCCCCGACGAGATAGCCCTGCGTCAGCGCGTGGTACCCCGAGGCAGCGCCCGGCTCCCACCACGGCGCCTGAGCGGCGAGCAGCGACGTCGCCTTCTCCCAGTCGTACAGATCGGACACCGTGATCGGTTCCTGCCATCCCGACAGCCCGGCCGTGTGTCCGAGGAGATGGCGCACCAGCACGCCGTCCTTGCCGTTGGCGGCGAACTCCGGCCAGTAACGCGCCACCGGCGCGTCGAGATCGAGCTCACCCCGATCGGCCACCATCAACGCGCACAGCGCCGTCACCGTCTTGGTGCTCGACCACACGTTGGTGATCGTGTCGCGCTCCCAGGGTGTCGTTCTGGACTCGTCGGTGAACCCGCCCCAGATGTCGACCACCACTTGATCGCCGAGCACGACGGCGACCGACGCGCCGACGTCCTTTCCGGCATCGAGGTTGGCGGCCAGCGCGTCGCGAACGGCGGTGAACCGCTCGTCGTACTGCCCGTGTACGTCTGCCATGGCCGGAGGCTAGGTGGTTCGGCGCCCGAGCACCACGAGCCGGTCGCCAATGGTGCGCGCCTCCTGCTCGTCGTGGGTGACGTGGATGGCGGTGATGCCGACCCGTTGGAGCAGGGCCCGTACCTCGACGGCGAGCCGATCGTGCAGGTCGCGGTCGAGGGCGCCGAGCGGCTCGTCGAGAAGGAGGAGGCGAGGCTCGGGCGCGAGCGAACGGGCGAGGGCCACCCGCTGGGCCTCACCTCCCGACAGCGTGCTGGGTCGGCGGTGCTCGTAGCCGGGCAGGCCGACCAGCTCGAGCAGGCGCGCCACCTGTTCCCGCCGATCGTCCGTGTCGACGCCCTGCATGCGCAGTCCGAAGGCCACGTTGGCGCCGACGTCCTTGTGCGGGAAGAGCTGGAGATCCTGGAAGACGAGCCCGATGCCGCGTCGGTGCGGAGGGACGCCGGCGAGGTCCTCGCCGTTCCACGCCACGCGGCCGGCCTCGGGGATGTGCAAGCCGGCGATCACACGCAGCAACGTGCTCTTGCCCGATCCGCTGGGGCCGAGCAGGGCGACGATCTCGCCCGTCGCCACGTGCAGCGACACCCCGTCGAGCACCGTGCGGCCGTCGAAGCGGACGACGACGTCGCAAACGTCGAGCATCAGAACGTGCCGGCCGCCCCGACGCGCCATCGATCGACGGCGAGCACGACGACGGCCGTCACCACCATCAGGATCGTGGCGAGGGCGTAGGACTGCCCCACATTCACGGCGCCGGGCTGGCCGAGCAGCTGCTGGATCTTCACCGGCAGGGTGGGCGAGCCCGTTCGGGCCAGGAAGCTGGTCGCGCCGAACTCGCCGATCGACACGGCGAAGGCAAAGCCGGCGCCGACCAGTCCCGCTCGGGCCACCATCGGAAGATCGACCTCGCGCCACACCCGGTGGGGCGGCGCGCCGAGCAGTGCCGCCGCCTCGCGCTGGCGCGGGTCGATGGCGCGCAGCGACGGCAGAAGGGCGCGCACGACGAACGGCATCGCGACGAGGGCGTGGGCGATGGGGATGATGATCCACGAGCCGCGCAGGTCGAGCGGGGCGCGATCCATCGTGATCAGCAGTCCGAAGCCGATGGTGACGGCCGATGTTCCGAGGGGCAGCATCAAGCCCGTGTCGAGAAGGCGCCGATGCCACGCGCCGCGGCCGTAGGCGATGGCGCCGGCGGCGAGCAGCCCGAGGGCGACGGCGAGCACGGTGGCGGCGGCGGCGAACCGCAGCGACGTCAGGACCGTTTCGAGTGGCTCCACGACGCGTGACGTCCCGGCGCCGGCCGTTCCGAGGGCGCGGTAGAAGCCCAGGCCGTAGCCGGACGGCGTGGCGAAGGAGCGCTCGACCAGCCGGGCGAGCGGCACACCGAGGAGTAGGGCCATCACGGCCAGGTTGCCGATCAGCATGCTGCGCTGTGGCCACGTACGAGGGCGAATGGTCGTGACGGCGGACGGCTGGAGCCGCAGCGAGACGGCGCGCCGCTCCTGGCCCCATGTCCACCACGCGAGGAGCAGCGCCATGGCGATGAGCTGAAGGACGGCGAGCGCCGCCGCGACGTCGAGGTGGAACGCCTGGGCCGTCTGGCGGAAGATCTCGACCTCGATGGTCGGGTGGCGCGGCCCGCCCAGGATCAGCACGACACCGAAGGACGTGAAGGTGAACAGGAAGACGATCGACGCCGCGGCCACGATGGCCGGGCGGAGGAGGGGCAGCGTCACCTCTCGGAAGGCCCGCCACCGCGATGCGCCGAGGACTCGGGCCGCTTCCTCCATGTGCGGGTCGAGGTGGGACCAGAGCGCGCTCACCGTCCGCACGACGACGGCGTAGTTGAAGAAGACGTGGGCGACGAGAACGGCCCACACCGTGTCGTGCAGCGAGTCGGGGAGGAGGGCGAGGAAGGCGGCGCCGACGACCACGGTCGGGAGCACGAACGGCACCGTCACGAAGGCCAGCACGGCCGAGCGGCCGCGGAAGCGGTAGCGCGCCATCACGTAGGCGCCGGGCATGGCGATGGCGACCGTCAGCACCGTGCTCACGACGGCCTGCCACAGCGTGAACCACGCCACGGACCGCAGGCCGGGGTCGGTCAGGACATCGCCGAGGGAGTTGAGGCTGAGGCCGCGCCCGATGATCGACGCCACCGGCCACGCGAAGAAGACACCGAGGAACACAGCGGGGGCAGCCGCCAGCGCCCACGGCACCCACGGCGGGAAGGGGGCGACCGGTCCGGGCGTGGCGATTCCGGGAGCGCCGGTTCGGCGGCGGTCTCGATCCTCGTCGAGGCCCGCCGTCGCTCGTGTCGCTGAATATCGCGAATTCCGCGAGAACGGGCGCCACGGGCGAGGAAGATCGCGGGGCGCGGTCACCGGAGCACGACGTTGGTCCACTCGTCGATCCAGCGGTCGCGGTTGTCGGCGATGTCCTTCGGCGGCAGGGACAGGCTCGTCGCCGGCACCACGGCGTACTTCGTGAACGCCTCCGGGAGGGTCGCTCCAGAGATGACGGGATAGACGTACATGTTGAGCGGCATGTCCTCCTGGAACGTCTTGCTCAGGAGGAAGTCGACGAACTTCCCCGCCTCCTTGGCGTGCTTCGTACCCTTCAGGACGCCGACGAACTCCTCTTGCCGGAAGCAGGAGTCCGTCATGACGCCGGTGGGTGCGTCCGTCGGCTTCGGGTCCGGGGCGCCGAGGACCTCGGCGGGTGGGCTCGATCCGTAGCTCACGACGAGCGGGTAGGCGCCCTTGCCCGAGGAGCCCGAGAACTCGGCGGTGTAGGCCTGCGTCCAGTCGTCGGTGATCTTCACGCCGTTGGTGCGCAGGTCCTTCCAGTACTGCTGCCAGCCATTCGGCCCGAACTTGGCCACCGTGGCGAGCAGGAACACCAGTCCGGGCGAGGACGTCGTCGGGTTCTCGACGACGAGGAGGTTCCTGTACTCGGGCCGGCGGAGGTCGTCGAGCGTCTGCGGGACGGCGAGGCCCTGGCCGGCGAACCACGCCTTGTCGTAGTTGATGCACACGTCGCCGTAGTCGACCGGCGTGAGTTGATGGCCGGGAACAAGGTCGCGGAACGCCGGTTCGAGGGTCGCCAGCGCCGGCGAGACGTATGGTTCGAAGGCGCTCGAGTCGACGGCTCGCGACAGGAGCGTGTTGTCGACGCCCCAGAGGACGTCGCCCTCGGGCTTGCCCTTGGTGAGGATCGCCTTGTTGAGCACGACAGCCGCGTCGCCGACTCCCTGCGGGATCGCCACCTTGATGCCGGTCTGCTGGGTGAACTGATCGAAGACGTTGGGGTCGGTCGTGTAGGCGAAGGCGTTGTGGGTGATGAGCGTGAGGGTGACCGGCCCGGACGACGACCCGTTGCCGTTTCCGCAGGCTCCGGCGACGAGGACGATGGCGAGAGCAAGCAAGGCGTGACGCTTCACGACGGACCTCCGAGGGCATATGGGACGACGACGAGCAGCGACCCTCGCTGCAGCGAGACGCACGCCGCACCACCAACGAACTCGTTGCTCACGCCGCGGCTCGAACCGGGGTAGAGCGACTCGCTGTGGAGCGGATAGCGGAGGCCTGAGGTGACGATGCCGTCGGCGGTGCCGTGGACCGGCAGCAGGCTCACGTAAGCACCGGCGGGGCCGTCGAGATCGGCGGAGGCGGGACCTTGTATGGCGCGCACGTAGGCCGAACCGATCCACGCCTCCACGACGGCCGTCCGCAGCATCGGGTGGACGAGCACCAGGAGCCCTCCGAGGACGTGATCGAGTCGGTCGCCGCCGCCGCTGAGGACGACGATGTGGCCGGCGCGGCGCGCCAACGCCGCCTCCAACGCCAACTCGGTATCGATGGCATCCTTTGCCGCCGAGTGCCGTTCGATCTCGACCCCGGCGTGCTCGGCGTCGACCAAGGCGGAGGCCGACACCGAGTCGAAGTCGCCCACGACCAGATCGACACGAAGATCCAAGGCGCGGGCGTGATCGAGGCCGGAGTCGGCGGCGATCACGAAGCGGTCGTCGGGCAGGCGCGCCCTCGCGGCAGGATGGGGGGGCGACCCCCCGATGACGACGACGGACGTCTGCTGCATGTTCCCTCCGCTGGCATTACCCAGATCAGGTTCGAGGGTCGGTGGCGGATCGGCCACCCTCTCAGCCCGGCGTCCTCCGAGCTCCCCTGGTGTGTTGTCTGGACAGACTATCTGCCTCGGTGGACGTCCGGCTCGAGATACATCAGTCGGGCCGCCGGTACGACGGACCGCACGCGGGCTTCGACGTCGTCGATGGCCTCGGCGAGGTCCGGGACGGAGAGGCGAGAGTCGAACTCCAGCTTGGCGCCGACCAAGACGTCGTCCGGCCCGAGGTGCTCGGTGCGGAGGTGGATGAGACGGCGCACGGCCGGTGCATTCGTCATGGCGTCGGCGATGGCCTGCTGCATCTCTGGCGTGGCCGACTCGCCGATGAGAAGCCCCTTCATCTCGACGGCGAGGACCATGGCGATCGTCACGAGCAGCACACCGATGGCGAGGCTGCCCACGGCGTCCCAGCGGGGCTCGTCGGTGAAGTGGGCCAGCACGACGCCGACGAGGGCGAAGAAGAGGCCGCACAGCGCACCCGTGTCCTCGAGCAGCACGACGGGCAGCTCGGGATTGCGTGATGTCCGGATGAACCTCCACCACGACTGACTTCCTTTGAGGGGGCGGGACTCGCGAACGGCGGTGCGCAACGACCAGCTCTCGAGGCCGATCGATGCCACCAGGATGGCGATCGCCACCCAGAGCGACTCGGGTGCGTGCGGATGGATGAGCTTGTCGATGCCCTCGTAGATCGCGAACAGGCCGCCCATGCTGAAGAGCACGAGGGCCACGACGAAGCTCCAGAAGTAGCGCTCCCGACCGAAGCCGAAGGGGTGCTCAGCAGTGGCCTGGCGGCGGGCGCGGCTGCCGCCGAGGAACAGCAGACCCTGGTTGCCGGTGTCGGCGAGGGAGTGGACGCCTTCGGCCAGAAGACCGGCCGACCCGGTGATGGCGGCGCCGATGAACTTGATGATGGCGATGCCGAGGTTGGCGATGAAGGCGGCGACGATCGCCTTGCGGCTTCCCTCGTGCATGGACGTAGGTTGACATAGTTGTTGCGTGGGCCCCTCGGGGCCAACCGGCCCGACGGGCTCGATGAGCACGTCGCAAGTCGTGGTGTCGAGCGTCGTCAACTTCAGTGTGATCGCAGTCGGCACATCGGCGACGGCGTCCGTGTCCTGCCCCGCCGCCACGTTCTCGACAGGCGGCGGAGGGATCATCACGCACGCAGGCGGCACCATCGTCGTGGCGCTGACGAAGAGCAGTCCGACCGGGAACCCTGCGACGGGATGGACGGTGACAGGAGAGGTTGCCGTCGGGGTCGTCGGCTCGGCGACGGTCCAGGCCTACGCCATCTGCGCCGCCTAGTCCCGAGGTCGACGTGACGCTTGTCCACCCCGGCGGTGGAAACCGTCACCTCGGCGGAAACGACGAAGCGGCCGGCCTCAGGCGCCCAGCGCGAGCCAGCGGTCCAGCACGGCGCCGTCCCCCAGCACCTCGGTCGAGCCCTCCCCCGGCTTCAATCGCCGCCACAGCACCAGCAGCAGCGACGACGCCGGCCCCCGCAGGGCGACGTCACCCTTGGCGTGACCGCGATCGACGCGCAGCAACCCGTCATCCGTCTTGAACGTCCACTCGCCGTCGACATCGGTGCAGTGCACGTGCACCGAGCCCCCGATGTCGATGCCGTCCTTCCCGGCCAGGCTGTACGGCGTCCACAGGGACAGGTTCTCGTCGATGCCGTCGGACGCGAGCACGGCGTTCAACGGGGCGGCGTCGGCCGCACCGCCCACGGCGTCCTCGCCGTCCCACCGGTGGAGCGACGTCTCGATGGCCTGGCGCCGGGACCAGAACGTGCCCTCGGGATCGGGGACGCCCATGAAGTTCCAACCGCCGGAGGCAGGACGCCCCAGCGCCTCGACCAGCGGCCCGATGCCGGCCTCGTACCACTCGACGACTTCGGGCCCCCTCGGCGGCCGTTCGATGCCGGCCTGGTCCGGCTCCCGGCCGGTGGTCACGGCCACCGTGGCCCACCGGTGCACCCGGCCGAGGTGGCCGGCCAACCGCCCGAGATCCCATCCCGGACAGCCTGGTACCGGGGCGCCCAGCGGGCCCTGGCGGGCGACGGCCGCCAGCCGCGCCGCCTCGTGGCCGACGATCCCCACGTAGTCGATGCCCATCGCCGTGACGGTAGCCTTTTCCCTGTGAGCACGGCCCTCGACGAACACATCATCACGGTCACCGACGCCGCCCTCGAGCAGCTCCTCCAACTCCGCGACGCCGAGCCCGAGGGCGACCGACTGGGCGTGCGCATCGAGATCCTGGCCGACGAGGGTCCCGACTTCACGTACGACCTGTCGTTCCAGATCGTCACCAAGTCCGACATCACCGACATCGTCCGGTCCACCAACGGCCTGAAGGTGATCGTGCCGGCCAAGGACGTCACGAACCTCGAGGGCGCCGTCCTCGACTACGAAATCGACGGCCTCGTGCTGCGCAACCCGAATCGCCCCAAGCCGGTCCAGCTGGGCACGCTCACGATCGACGACGAGCTCGCCGAGAAGGTCCGCGAAATCGTCGACGCCGAGGTCAACCCGGCGCTGTCGGCCCACGGGGGCTACATCACCTTCGTCGGCCACGACAAGGAGGGCCGCGCCTACGTCACGATGGGCGGCGGCTGCCACGGCTGTTCGATGAGCCGCATGACGATGCTCCAGGGCGTGCAGACCATGATCAAGGACGCCGTCCCCGGCATCGACAAGGTCATCGACGCCACGGATCACTCCACCGGGGAGAACCCCTACTACAGCTAGGGCCCCTCGGTTTCACGCTCGTTCAACCACCTCAGACGTGGTCAAACCAGCGAGAAACGCAAAAGGCGGGAGTCAGATGGCCAGCAGCGTGTTGGTGTCGCCGTAGCCGTTGGGCTCGAAGCCGTCGCCGTCCGGATCGTCGAAGAACACGCCGCTCGCGGTGACGTATCGGAAGCGGGCGCACGTCCCGGCCGGGAGCATTACGGCCACGCTCCGCGCGCCGTTCGAACGACGACGCATCGGGTGGGCCATCGGGTCCCAGTCGTTGAAGTCGGCCACGACTGACACTGGCTCACCACCGTCGGGCAGGCTGAACACGACCTTGGTCGTGCCGTCCCGGTGGCGCTTCTTCGCGATCATGCGGCGAGTTTGCCGAGTCGACACCGCGTGGACGCGAACACCTGGTTTCGACTCCGTGAATTGAGTCCGCCTACGCTCGGCACATATGAACGGGATCGTCTCCTACGGCGTCTACCTGCCCTATTGGCGACTACCGCGGTCGGCGATCGGAGGCGTGCTCGGCGCCGGCGGCGGGCGGGGGCTTCGAAGTGTGGCGTCCTACGACGAGGACACGACCTCGCTCGGCGTGGAAGCCGGTCGGATCGCCCTCCGCAACGCCCCGGACGGGGCGGCGCCGGCCCTCGTGACGTTCTCGACGACGGCACCGGCGTACCTGGACAAGACCAATGCCACGGCCATTCACGCCGCCCTTGGGCTGGGGTCGTCGGTCCCCGCCTTCGACGTCGCCGGAGCACCGCGCAGCGGCGTGGCCGCCATGTGGCTGGCCCAGGCCGTGGGTGGCCTGGCCGTCCTGTCGGACATCCGCACCGGCCAGCCGGGCGGGGCCGACGAGGCCAACGGCGGCGACGCCGCCGCCGCCTTCCTGTACGGCGAGGACGGCGCCATCGCCATCCCGATCGGCGGCGCCAGCGCCACGGCCGAGTTCCTCGACCGCTGGCGCGTGCCCGGCGAGGCGTTCAGCAAGCAGTGGGAAGAGCGCTTCGGCGAGCACGCCTATCTGCCCCTCGTCGAGGAGGCCGTCACTGACGTCCTGAAGGGCGCCGGTGTGAGCGCGAGCGACCTCGACCACGTCGTGGTGGCCAGCCTCCACCAGCGGGCGGCCAAGTCGGCGACGAAGACGATCGCCGCCCGACCCGAGGCCTACGCCGACGATTTGTCGGCCGAGATCGGCAACCCGGGCACGGCGCAGGCCGGTGTCGTGCTCGCCGACGTGCTCGATCGGGCCCAGCCCGACCAGACGATCCTCGTCGTGAGCATGGCCGACGGCTGTGACGCCTGGCTGCTGCGCACGACGGCCGCCATCGCCGACCGCCGCCCGACCCCAACGGTGCGGGAGCAGCTCGAGACCACCCGTGAGGACTTGAGCTACGCCTCGTTCGTGACGTGGCGCGGCTTCTTGCGCCGCGAGCCGCCCCGCCGGCCCGAACCGGACCGCGTCTCGGCGCCGCCCTCGTTCCGGCGCAACGACTGGAAGTACGGCTTCTACGGCACCAAGGACGAGGCGGGGTTCGTCCACCTGCCGCCCGCCCGGGTCTCGATGGAGTCCGGCGCCATCGACCAGATGACGCCCGTTCGCATGGCGGACGTCCCCGCCACCATCGCCACCTACACCGTCGACCGGCTGGCCTACTCGCTGTCGCCGCCGGTCGTGGCGGCCGTCATCGACTTCGACGGCGGTGGACGGTTCCAGTGCGAGCTCACCGACGTCGACCCGGCGGCCGTCAAGATCGGCGATCGCGTCGAAATGACGTTCCGGCGACTTTTCACTCAAGACGGGATACACAATTACTTCTGGAAGGCGCGACCTGTCCGAGGAGGCAGCTGAGCTATGGCCAGTAAAGGAATCCGTGATCAGGTAGCCATCGTCGGGATGGGTTGCACACCCTTCGGTGAGCACTGGGATCGCAGTACCGACGACATGCTGCTGCAGTCGTCGTCCGAGGCCCTGAAGTCGGCTGGCGTCGCCATCGACGACGTCGACGCCTTCTGGCTCGGCACGATGGGATCGGGGGTGTCCGGCCTCACGCTGAGCCGGCCGCTCAAGCTCGACTACAAGCCCGTCACCCGGCTGGAGAACATGTGCGCCACCGGCTCCGAGGCGTTCCGCAACGCCTGCTACGCGGTCGCATCGGGTGCGTTCGACGTGGCGATGGCGATCGGCGTGGAAAAGCTGAAGGACTCGGGCTACTCCGGTCTCACCGGCGGCACGATCCCGAACGACGGCACGCTGCCCACGCTGACGGCACCGGCGTCGTTCAGTCTCCTCGCCCCCGCCTACGCCAACAAGTACGGCGTCGACGAGGCGGAGATGAAGGACGTCCTCACTCGCATCGCGTGGAAGAACCACCACAACGGGGCGCTCAACCCGCGGGCGCAGTTCCGCAAGGAGGTGGCGAAGGACACCATCGCGTGCTCGCCTCTGGTCGCGGGGCCGCTCGGCATCTTCGACTGCTCGGGCGTGAGCGACGGCTCGGCCGCCGCCATCGTCGTGCGGGCCGAGGACGCCCACAAGTACACCGACAAGCCGTTGTTCGTGAAGGCGTTGTCGTTCGTGGCCGGCCCGGCCGCCGGGCCGATCGACCCCAGCTACGACTACACGACGTTCCGTGAGGTCGTGCGCTCGGCCGAGGACGCGTACAACCAGGCCGGCATCGCCAACCCGCGCGCCGAGCTGGCCATGGCCGAGGTGCACGACTGCTTCACGCCCACCGAGCTGGTGCTGATGGAAGACCTCGGGTTCGCCGAGCGCGGCATGGCGTGGAAGGAGGTGCTCGCCGGCACCTTCGACCTCGAAGGCGAGCTGCCGGTCAACCCCGACGGCGGCCTGAAGTCCTTCGGTCACCCGATCGGCGCCTCCGGGCTTCGGATGCTGTTCGAGGCGTGGCTCCAGCTGCGCCAGGAGGCTCCGCCCGAGCGGCAGATCAAGAGCGTGGCCGCCGGCAAGACCAAGGCCCTCACCCACAACCTGGGTGGAGCGCCGGGCGCGTGCGTGAGCTTCGTCTCGGTCGTCGGCTCGGAGCGTGGCTGACCTCGGCGAGCTGTACCGCCGGCGGCGGGAGTCCACCCAGGGCCTCGTCGCCGGCCTCTCCGCCGAAGACGCCGGGCGCCCCGTCCCCACCTGCCCCAAGTGGACGGTGCACGACGTCGTCGCCCACGTCGTAGGTGTCGCCGTGGACGGCGTGAACGGGAACATGGCCGGCGCCCCCGGCGAGGCGTGGACGGCGGCGCAGGTCGACGCCCGCCGGGACCGGCCCGTCGACGAGCTCCTCGAGGAGTGGGCGGAGGTGGCGCCCCGGTTGGAGGCGACGCTGTCCGGCGTCGAGTTCAGCGCCGCCGTCACGGACGTCGCCACCCACGAGCAGGACATCCGCACGGCGCTGGGCCGGCCCGGCGCCCGGGACAACGACGCCATCCGGATCTCGTCCCGCTGGCTCGTGCGCCGCTTCGGCGATCGCCTGACGGCCGCCCGCCTGTCGCCCGTGCGCGTCGTCACCGAGGACGGTGAGCGGACGGCTGGCGCCGGCCCACCGGTGTTGACGCTCGACACGAGTCGGTTCGAGCTGTTCCGGGCCGCCCTCGGGCGCCGCAGCCGCCGCCAGATCGAAGCGCTGTTCACCGGTGGGGACGCCGCCCCCTACGTCGAGGCCCTCGCCTTCTTCGGCCCCGCCGAGCTCGATATCACCGAGTAGCTACCGGAAGGCGGCCAGCACTTCCTCGTGGAGGCGGCCGTTGGTCGACAGCGCCGATCCGCCGGCGGGGCCGGGGTGGCCGTCGATGTCGGTGAACCGGCCGCCCGCCTCCTCCACGATCACCGAGACGGCGGCCAGGTCCCAGAGCGACACGACCGGCTCGACGGCGACGTCGAAGGCGCCCTCGGCGACCAGGCAGTGCATCCAGAAGTCGCCGAGGCCTCGTGACCGCCAGACCCGCTGCGTCAGGTCGACGAAGGCGGCGCCGCGGCCGTACTCGTAGAACGTCCCGACGCCGGCGTGGGCGAGGTGGGCCTCGGCCAGATCGGCCACCGCCGACACGTGGATCGCCGTTCCGTCGACGAAGGCGCCGTCGCCACGCGCCGCCCACCAGCGGCGGCCGAGGGCGGGTGCCGAGACGACGCCGACCACGACGTCGTCGCCCTCCATCAGGCCGATGAGCGTGGCCCAGATGGGAACGCCCCGGATGTAGTTGGCCGTGCCGTCGATCGGGTCGAGCACCCAGCGGTGGGCGGCGTCCGGCGGGCCGACGAGGCCTTCCTCCTCGCCGAGGACGGCGTGGTCGGGTCGGGCGCCGCCGAGGGCGTGCCGGATGGCGGCTTCGGCGCCGCGGTCGGCCGCCGTCACCGGTGTGTCGTCGCTCTTGGTCTCCACGGCGAGATCTCGGGCACGGAAGTGGGGTAGCGACACGGCGTCGGCCAGGTCGGCCAGCTCGAGGGCGAGCTCGAGATCGGGATTCACGGAGCCGTCGGAAACGACGGCGGCCGCTTCTCCCGCACCGACGCGATGCCCTCGCCGGCGTCGGGGCCGAGGAACGTCAGCATCTCGTAGGCGAGCGATGCGTCGAAGGCGGGGATGGCCTCGCGGAGCCAATGGTTGAGCGCTCGCTTCGTCAGGCGGATGGCGTCCTGGGGGCCGGTGGCCAGCCGCTCGGCGATTTCGAGGGCGGTGGGAAGAACGGCGCCGGCGGGGACGGCCCGGGAGACCAGACCGATGCGCTCAGCCTCCCGGCCGTCGAGGAAATCGGCCGTGAGCAGGTAGTACTTGGCCTTGGCCATGCCACACAGGAGCGGCCAGATGATGTTGGCGTGGTCGCCGGCGGCTACGCCGATGCGCATGTGGCCGTCGCTCAGGCGGGCGTCCTCGGCGATGACGGAGATGTCGGCCATGAGCGCGCATGCCAAACCGGCGCCGACGGCGATGCCGTTGATCGCCGACACGATCGGCTTCTCGCAGTCGATCATGTTGCGCACGATGTCGGATGCCTCCCGCATGACGTCCATCGTGCGGCGGTAGTTCTCGACCTGGCCGCTCACCCACTCCAGGTCGCCGCCGCTCGAGAAGGCGGTCCCGGCTCCGGTCACCACTGCGACGCGAGTGTCGGGATCGTCGCTGACCTCGGGCCAGATGCGCCCGAGGCTGAGGTGCAGCGGTCCGTGCGTGGCGTTGAGCCGATCGGGGCGGTCGATCGTGATCAGCAGCACACCGTGGTCCCGGCGCTCGACGCGCACGTTCTCGAAGCGCTCGTAGCGATCGCTCACCCGGCGATCATGCCCGAATCAGTCGTTCTGGTGCGCGATCAGTGTCGTATAAACCAAAAACTCGCGTCAGTTCGATTTTCGAAGCGTCAGTTCGGCAGGGAGGCCCGCACGGTGCGGGCGATCCCGTCGGCGTCGAGACCGAGTTGGTGGAGGATGTGGTCGGGTTTGCCGTGGGGGTGGAAGCGCACCGGCAGGCCGAGGATCTCGACTCGGGGCGGGGTGCGGTCGTCCTGCTCGCAGCGGCGGTCGATCTCGTCGAGCACCAGGGCGCCGACGCCGCCCTCGCGGATCCCGTCCTCGACCGTGACCACCAACTGGTGCCGACAGGCATCGGCGATCATCTCCGGGTCGAGCGGCTTGGCGAGGCGCACATCCCACAGCGTGGCGTCGATGCCCTGGTCGGCGAGGGTGGCCACGGCCCGTTCGGCGTTGCCGACGAGCTTGCCGACGGCGAGCACGCCCACCCGACCGTCGCCGCGGCGCAGGCAGCGGGCGGTGAGGCCCGAGCCGACGTCGGTGTCGGGCACCTGGCGGGCCTGCCCGCGGGCGTAGCGGATGGCGACGGGTCCGGCGCACAGATCGAGGGCGTCGTGCAGCATCTGGTGCAGCTCCTGGGCCGACGACGGCGCCATCACCGTCATGCCCGGCACCTTGGTGAGCAGCACGAGGTCGTACATCCCGTGGTGTGACGCCCCGTCGTCGCCGGTGATGCCGGCCCGGTCGACACAGAAGACGACGGGCAGGCGGTGCAAAGCCACGTCGTAGACGATCTGGTCCCATGCCCGGTTGAGGAACGTCGAGTAGATCGCCACGACCGGCCGCAACCCGCCCATCGCCATGCCGGCGGCGCCCGTGACGGCGTGCTGCTCGGCGATGCCGACGTCGAAGCATCGGTCTGGGAAGCGGTCCTGGAACGGCAACAGACCCGTCGGCCCCGTCATGGCGGCGGTGATGGCGACCACGTCGGGACGGTGCTCGGCCTCCTTGACGATGGCCTCGGCGAAGGCCTGGGTGTACCCCGTCGGCACCGCCTTGGGAGGCCCGACGGCGGGATCGAACACGGGCGCGTCGTGCAGGTGCTTCTCGTCGTCGTCCTCGGCGGGCGGGTAGCCCCGGCCCTTCTGGGTGACGACGTGCACGACGATCGGGCCTTCGAACTCGGTGGCGTTGCGCAGCGCCGTCTCCAGGGCCTCGATGTCGTGGCCGTCGACCGGTCCGGCGTAGCGGACGCCGAGCGACTCGAAGAACGCCGGTGGCTGGAAGTACTCGCGGATGGCCGCCTTGATGGCGTCCATGCCCCGCTCGGCCTGGCGGCCGACCAACGGCAGCTCGCGCAACAAGTTCTCGACCCGCCGCTGGCGCCGCATGTACACCGGGTTAAGCCGGATCTGGTTGAGGCTGTCCGACAACTTCGACACCGTCGGGGCGTAGGAGCGCCCGTTGTCGTTGAGCACGATGATGACGTCGCGGCCCGAGTGGCCGAGGTTGTTGAGCGCCTCATATGCCATGCCGCCCGTCATCGATCCGTCGCCGATCACCGCCACGATGTGTCGGCGGTCCGGGTCGGCGCCGTTGTCGCGGGCGACGGCGAGGCCGTAGGCGTACGACAGGATCGTGGAGGCGTGGCTGTTCTCCACGAAGTCGTGCTCGGACTCCTCCCGGCTGGGATAGCCCGACAGCCCTCCCGCCTGGCGCAGCTGCTCGAACCCGCGCTGGCGCCCGGTGACGATCTTGTGGACGTACGCCTGGTGCCCCGTGTCCCAGAGGACGGCGTCACGCGGCGACTCGAAGACCCGATGGACGGCCAGCGTCAGCTCCACGGCCCCGAGATTCGAGCCAAGGTGCCCGGCGTTCTCGGCGACGGCCTGCACAATGAAGTCGCGGATCTCGCCGGCCAGCTCGTCGAGTTCGTCGTAGGTCAACGACTGCAAGTCGGATGGTTGACGGATGGTTTCGAGATACATCAGGGGCGGGACTTCCGATCGGCGCTGGTGGAGCGGGGTGTGCCGACAGTACCGCTGAGCGCGGTGGTCCGCGTGGCCACCCGAGGTTCTGGGGTATGGTGCGCGGACTTTTATCCCGGGAGGGTGGGAAATGGTGAGAATGCGGGCTCGATTCGGGCGTATCGGGGCCGCCATCGCGGTTGCGGCGGGCGGTTTCATGGCGTTCGATGCAGTAACCCAAATGGCGGGGGCGCTACCGCCCCCCGTCGTCAACTCCGACTACGCCGCCTATCCGGCGGCCGGGTCGATACCCCCGGGCTGCCCCGACGGGGCCGGATTCCTCATCGGGTACCGCTCGTTCATCCAGCGCGCCGGCGCCCCGGCCGTCGATCCCTTCGTAGACCCCGGTCCCGGTGGCCCCATGGCCGCCCGCTCGCTTCGACGGTTGGAAGACGTGATCCAGGTGGGCGACCAGCTCGTCGTCCGCTGGACGAGCTGGGCCCCCGGCTGCGAGTCCGTGCCCGTTTCGTTCCCGCTGAAGCAGACGACCCACGACTTCTTCGACCTCGACGACGACCAGGCCCTGGTGCGCGAGCCCAACGGCCCGTTCACGTTCCGCTACTGCCGCAGTGACGGCGACGGCTGCCAGATCACTCCGGGCGGGTTCGAGCTCAGCGCCACCATCCCGCAGCTGCACGTGATATGCGGCTTCCAGCTCGACGTGGTGATCGGGAGCCCGTTGGAGACAGTCGGCCCGCACGGCTCGTACTACCAGACACAGAACCGCCAGATGGCCCAGGCGGCCGGTCTGGGCACGTTCAACACGAACCCGCCGAACATGCTGATCGACGCAGCCAACGGCGGCCAGTCATGTGTGCCCGATCAGCGGATCATCATCGACAAGGAGTGGGTCGGCTCGGGCGCCAACCCTCCCACCAACGTGCCGCCGGAGTTCCTGTTGACGGTCACCAGCTCGGCCAGCGACGTCGATCCCACCGTCATCAGCACCGCCACCTGCAACGTCAGCGGCGGCGTGTTCACCTGCAGCTACGTGGACACGGCCAGCCCGGGCGTCCCGCAGGGCGGCCTGCTCGTGAACCTCGACAGCCTGCTCACCGTGGTGGAGACGGGGTTCCCTGGCAACACCGTCGATGTCACGTTCCCGGTCGGCCTGGCCAGCAAGTACGTCAACTGCGACGCGAGCGGCAGCCCGTGCCTCTTCACGGTCACCAACACGCCGCCGCCTCCGCCGCCGACCACCCCGCCGACGACGTCGCCCGAGATCGTGACGTCGGTGCCGCCGCCCACCGAGCCCACCACGTCACCGGAGTCGATCACGCTGCCGCCGACGGGTACCTCGGGGCCGGCGCCGCTCACCATCATCGGCGTGCTGATGCTGCCGCTCGGCGCCGCCCTGGTTTGGTTCACGCGCCGCCGCGCTGATCACATTTAGACGGTCCGCCTAGCAAGGAGGAGCGCCATGCCCGTCTCGGTCGGCGACAAGGTCCCGGACGTCGAGGTCAAGACCATGGGTGCGGATGGCCCCACGACCATCCGCACCGGCGAAGCCCTCGGCTCCGACCGGGTCGTCCTCTTCGCTGTCCCCGGGGCCTTCACGCCGGGATGTTCCAAGGTGCACCTGCCCGGGTTCGTGCGCCAGGCCGACCAGCTGGCCGCCAAGGGCGTCGACCGCGTGGCGTGCATCGCCGTCAACGACGCCTGGGTGATGGACGCCTGGGGCAAGGACCAAGGCGTCGGCGACAAGATCCTCATGCTCGCCGACGGCAACGGCGACTTCGCCGACGCCATGGGCCTGTCCTTCGATGGCGGCGGCTTCGGCCTGGGCAAGCGGTCGCAGCGCTATGCCGCTGTCATCGAGGACGGCGTGATCACCAAGCTGAACGTCGAGCCCGGACCCGGCGTCGACGTGAGCTCCTGCGAGAACGTGCTCAGCCAGTTGTAAACCGGGCTCAGACCGGCTCGGCGGCTTCGGGTGGGACCGCCGGGCTCGGGCGGCGCTGGTGCCACCAGTCGTCGAGTGCCTTGCCGAGCACGTAACCAAGGCCGAGGCAGACCAGTCCTCCGACGGCGTCCAGGATGTAGTGGTTGGCCGTCACCACGATGCAGAACAGCGTGGCCAGGGGGTAGAGCACGAGGAGGCCTCGGGCCCACCAGCGCCTCACCAGCGGCCACATCACGAGCGTGCACCACAGCGACCAGCCGATGTGCAGGCTGGGCATGGCGGCGTACTGGTTCGACACCTCGGCCACGGCGCCCGAGTCGAACGACCACAGGCCGCCCGTCTTGGCGAGGGTGTCGACGAACCCGAACGGCTCGATGCCGTGCTGCTCCTCGAGGGCGCCGCCGCCGAACCGGTTCACGGACGGGTCGATGTCGAGCAGGCGGGGCGGCATCAGCGGGAACAATGAGAAGCCGAGGATGGCCAGGCCGGTGGTGAACCCCAGCACGTTCCGCCAGCGGGTGAACCGGACCGGGTCGCGAACGTAGAGCCACACGAACGCCACGAACGTCACGATGAAGTGGAACGTGCCGTAGTAGATGTTCCAGAAGCGGATGAAGGCATCCCAGCCCAGGAACCAGCTCTGGATCGCCTTCTCGTGGAAGATGTGGAGCGCCTTCTCGATGTCGATGATCCGGACGGCGTTGTCGAAGGCGTGGATCGGCTGGTCGCCCTTGTCGACCAGCGCCGAGCCGAACAGGTTCCGTGTGTAGCTGTAGACGCCGTAGAAGGCGGCGATCAGGACGACTTGGACCCACAGCCGAGGCCGAGTGCGCGCCGCGGGCGGAGCTATCTCGTCGGCGCGCATGGGCTAGCAGGCTACGCCCCGTCATTCAGGGTTCGGCGGTTGTTCATGCAAAGCTCGCGAGATGCCGACACGGGTGGCCGGACACGCCGGGGAGCAGGCCGTCGCCGCGCTCCGGGGCTTCGGGGTCGACGTCATGTTCACGCTCAACGGGGGCCACGTGTGGCCGCTCTACGAAGCGGCTGAGCACCAGGGCGTCCGGATCGTCGACACCCGGCACGAGCAGACCGCCACGTTCGCGGCCGAGGCCTGGTCCAAGCTCACCCGGCGGCCCGGGCTGGCCGTGCTCACCGCCGGTCCCGGCGTCACGAACGGGATCTCGGCCATCACGACGGCCCACTTCAACGGCTCCCCGGTCGTCGTGCTGGGCGGCCGGGCGCCGGCGCGGCGCTGGGGTGCCGGCTCGTTGCAGGAGCTCGACCATGTGCCGATCGTGGCGTCCATCACGAAGACGGCCGCCACCGTGTCCGACCCCACCAAGGCGGGCGCCCAGGTGGGCGACGCCATCGTGACGGCACTCACGCCCCACCGGGGGCCGGTGTTCCTCGACTTCCCGCTCGACGTCTTCGGCCCGGCCGAGGGCGATGTGCCCGATCCAGTGGTGCCCCGGGGTGTCGAGCCCGATATGGACGCCGTCGACGACGTGGCCCGGAAGATCGCCGGGGCGGCGAATCCCGCCTTCGTGATCGGCAGCGACGTCTATTGGGACGGCGCCTGGCCGGCGTGGCAGCGGGCCGCCGAGCGGCTCCGGGTGCCGTGCTGGTTCAACGGCCTCGGCCGGGGTTGCCTCCCGGCCGACCACGAGCTGGCCTTCACCCGGACCCGAGGTCTTCTCAAGACCGAGGCCGACCTCGTGGTGGTGATCGGAACGGCGCTCGACTTCCGGCTCGGGTTCGGTCGCTTCGGCGACGCCCGCGTCATCCACATCGCCGACGCGCCGGACTCGCTGGCCCAGCACGCCGACGTGGCGGCGTCGATCGCCGGCGATCTGGCCGCCATCGGCAACCGGGTGGCGGAGTGCCGCGATCTGGTCGTGCACGACGACTGGATCGCGTCGGTGCGCCAGCGCGAGCAGGCGACGGCCGCCTCCGACCAGGCCCTCCTGGCCGCCGACGCCGACCCGATCAAGCCGACCCGCGTCTACGGCGAGCTGCTCCGGCGCCTCGAGCGTGACGCCGTCGTGATCTGCGACGGCGGTGACTTCGCCTCCTACGCCGGCAAGTACATCGAGGTGCACCAACCGGGCTGCTGGCTCGACACCGGCCCCTACGGCTGTCTGGGCAACGGCCCCGGCTATGCCATCGCCGCCCGCGTTGCTCGGCCCGGATCCCAGGTGGTGGCGCTCCTTGGCGACGGCGCCGCCGGCTTCAGCCTCATGGACGCCGACACCCTGGTGCGCCACGGCCTCCCCGTCGTGCTCGTGGTCGGGAACAACGGCATGTGGGGCCTCGAGAAGCACCCGATGCGGGCTATCTACGGCTGGGACGTGGCCTGCGATCTGCAGCCGGGCTGCCGGTACGACGAGGTGGTGCGGGCCCTGGGCGGCGCCGGCGAGACCATCACCCGGCCCGGCGACATCGGCCCCGCCCTCGACCGGGCCCTGGCGGCCGGCGTTCCCTACCTCGTCAACGTGGTCACAGACCCCGACGACGTCTACCCGCGGTCCAGCAATCTCGGCTGATCTCGGTCGACGTGACACCGTCACCTCGGCGCCGGCGGGCGTGGTGACGAAGAGTCAGCCGTCCCAGGGACCGCAGTTGAGGGCGGCGTACAGCTCGGCCGGGACGCCGGCACCGGAGCACACCTGGTCCGTTCCGAGGTTGGCGCCCTCCCATCCGGAACCGGCGGCCCGGAAGACGGCGAGGGCGCTGTCCTGACCCGACGCCCTCACGAGGGCACTGGCCCAGCCGCCGGCGCACCGGGGCTCGGTGAGGGTGGCGCCGCCGGGCAGGCCGTAGGCCTTCTCGGCGGCCGCCTGCAGGACGGCCGCGTCGCACGCCGGGCCCGATCCGCCGGCGGTGGTCGACGGGGCCGGCGCTTCGGTCGACGTGGGCTCGATCGGAATGGTCGTGGTCGCGGCGGACGCGATGGTGCTGGTCGGCGCCGTTCCTGGCCCCGGGATCGGCGTGGTGGCCACCGTGACGACGGTGTTGCGCGGGCGGGTCGTCGACGTCTCCGGCGTCGTCGGCGGGCTCGTCGCCGAGGTGGAGCCGCCACCGCTGCAGCCGGCGAGCAGCCCCACGGTCACGACGATGGTGCATGCGGCCCACGGCCGCCGCATCAGTGCGCCTTCTCGAGGAACCGCTCGACGTCGACGATGACGCGGGTGACGCGGCCCACGGCGACGAGGCCGCCCTTGTCGGTGACGGAGACGGTGAAGGTCAGCCGGCGCCCCTCACACCGTTCGAGCGTGGCCTCGGCCACGACCGTGGTTCCCACCTTGGTCGGGTGCAGGTGATCGAGCTGGACACGCATGCCGACGGTGGTGCTGCCAGCCGGCAGGCGACCCTCCACCGCTTTCATCGACGCCTCCTCGACGAGGGCGAGCAGGCGGGGCGTGGCCAGGACGGCGACGTCGCCCGAGCGCATCGCCAGGGCCGTGTCCGCGTCGGTGACCACCATCTTGATCGCCGCCGACGTGCCAGCCAGGAGTGGCATTCCGGTGACGATATTGGAGCGGACGGTGGCGACGGAACTCGGCGGCGGCCGGCCGGCGACGAAGATCCAACCCGGCGGTAGCGTGCTCGTGATGATCGATCAAGCGGTGCTCGAGCGTGTCCTGTCCTCCGCCCTGCGACGCGGCGGCGAATTCGCCGAGGTGTACGCCGAGGACAAGCGCTCCTCGTCGGCATTCCTCGACGACGGCAAGGTCGAGCAGGTCACGTCGGGGCGCGACCGCGGCGCCGGTATCCGGGTCGTCGCCGGCGACACGACCGGTTACGCGCACACCGCCGACCTCTCCGAGGCGGGCCTGCAGGCCGCCGCCGAGGCCGCCACGGCGGCCGCCCGGAAGGGCGGGGG
>JBKOXV010000086.1:0-4686 GCA_046725105.1 bacterium
AGTGGCGGCTGGACGGCGCGGCCAGCGTGTCCCTCAAGGAGCTCGCTATTGCGCGTGCCGATCGAGGCAGGGAGTCGGCCCGGGCCGAGATCCAAGCCCTCGTCGACGCCACGTTCGATGTGATCGCGGCAACCGGAAGTCTCGACCCGCCCATTCGGCCCATTCTCGACGCGGCCCAGCTCTCGCGTCAGGTCTTCTATCGCCACTTCACGTCCAAGGACGAGCTGCTGCTCGTCGTTCTCGACGAGAGCCGGCAGATCGTGGGCGCCTACCTCCGTAAACGAATGGCTCGCGCCGAGGGCGCGAGCGCCAAACTGCGCGCCTACATCGACGGTGTGTTGCGCCAGGCTCAAGATCCCGAGGCGAGCCGCCGGACGCGGCCCTTCGCGGTGACAGGACGCCGCCTCGAAGCGCGGTTCCCCGAGCAGTATGCGAGCTCGCAGGCGGTCTTGACCCGGCCGCTGGCGGAGGTGATCCGCGCCGGCGTGCGAGAGGGCGTGTTCGAGAGCCGGCAGCCCGACGAGGACGCCCAGATCATCTACGACGCCGTGTTCTTGTGCCAGAACCGCCATCTCGTGCTCCGCACCGCGCCCAGCCGCAAGACGGTCGACGACATCCACGACTTCGTCGTGCGCGCCTTGCGGCCGGCCACGAAGCGCATGGCCGCCGGCGGCGCGACCTGACGGAGCCCGGTCAGTCGACGAGGAAGTCGACTTCCTCGCCGGTCGGCATGGGTCGACGACTGTCCACCATGAGCAACGGGCGGCGTCCCGCCACCGCCTTGAAGACCCGGCCCGTCGTGGCGGTCAAGTCGGCTTCGATCAGGTCGGCGATGGCGGCGGCAGGAACTTCCGGTGGATGGGCGGTGGAGACGTCGGTACCCGCTTGCTCCGACGTCTGCTCCACCAGCGCCGTCAGTGTGAAGCCCGGGTCGATAGCGAAGACGGCGATGTTGTCCGGCTCCAGATCGCGGGCGAGAAGCGTGCTCAGCCGGTTGAGGGCCGCCTTGGTGGGTCCGTAGGTGATTCCGGGCACCGTGTACTCGCCGATGAGGCCGGCTCCGGAGGTGACGTTCACGATGACACCACCGCCGTTCGTGCGCATGGCCGGCACGAGCAACTTGCCGAGGAAGAACGGGGCGAAGACGTTCACCCTGAACTGACGCTCGAAGTTCTTGAAGGAGAGCTCGTCGAGGTTGTGATAGGCGGCGCGGCCGAGGAAGGCGGCGTTGTTCACGACCACGTGGACCCCTTGCTTCCACCCGAGCGCGCTCTCCGCCAGTCGTTCGACGGCATCCATGTCGTTGAGGTCGGCCGGCACGATGAGGGCTTCCTGGCCGACGGCCCGGACGGCCTCGGCCGTCTCGGCCAGGGTGCCGGGCATGCCAGGGACCGGGTCGCTCACGGTACGAGCCGCGAGCACGACGTCGGCGCCGCGGCGCGCCAGCTCCAGGGCGGTGGCCTGACCAACCCCTCGGCTGGCACCGGTCACCAACGCCACGGTTCCGCGGAGCTTCACTCTCGGTCTCCTCTAGTACGCGCGATAGGGGTACGCCTGAGCGATGTGGAACAATGTTCCCACACTGACGAGGACGAGGGACATCAGCATGAAATTCGGTATGTCGCTGTCCGGGCTGGGGGCCCGGCACTATCCCGAGGTGGCCGCCACCGCCGAGGTCAACGGGTTCGACTCGGTGTGGATCCCCGAGCACCTCATCTTTCCGGCCGAGATGCCGCCGAAGTACCTGTACACCCCCGACGGCTATCCCCCGATGCGGTCGGACACTCCCGCGTTCGACCCTTGGGTGGTTCTCGGTGGCGTCGCCACCCGGACGTCGACCATCCGCTTGGCGACCGGCGTGTTCATCCTCCCGCTCCGCCACCCGATCATGGTGGCTCGCTCCGTGGTGACGCTCGATCGGATCTCGGGCGGGCGCGTCGTCCTGGGGATGGGGGTGGGTTGGATGCCCGACGAGTTCGAGATCGTCGGGGAGGACTTCCGCACCCGAGGAGCTCGGGCCGACGAGATGATCGAACTCATGCGGATGCTGTGGTCGGAGGACACCATCGAGTTCCACGGCAAGTACTACGACATTCCACCAGTGAAGTTCGCTCCCAAGCCGGTGAACAAGCAGCAAGGCATTCCCATCGTCGTGGGAGGCACGTCGCCGGGCGCCCTCCGCCGCGCCGGGCGGCTGGGAGACGGCTGGATGCACCACGCGCGGATCCACGCCTCGCTCTACAACGGCGAACCAAACCCCGGGACCACCGACGAAGACTTCGCCGAGCTCGAGGACCACATGCGGGTCATCAACCAGCACCGCGAGGAGGCCGGTCGCAGCGACGAACCATTCGAATTCGTCGTGGGCATGGGCTCCACGCCGGACAAGATCCGCCGCGTCGAGGAGCTGGGCGCCACGACGTGCACGGTCGGTCCGAGCGCGTCCGGCCTGCGCAGCACAAAGGACGATTTCCTGGACTGGATCAAACGGTTCGCCGACGACGTGATGACCAGACTCTGAGGCCTGGTCCGCGACCAACCGGCTTTGCCACTCAGCGGTACGGGGCCACGTTGGGCGGTTTGCCGGTGTCTTGGACCTCGACGAGATAGCGCCAGGCGTCGGGCGCGCTCCCGTCGAGGTCGGTGAACGCGTACTCGCGGGCGAGCTGCCCGGAGGAGACGGAGCCTTGGTTCCACCGGGCGACGTCAGGATCGGCCGCCAGCGCGACGACGGCGCGCCCGACGAACCGGGGCGTCTCGGAGATGCCGAAGTGGCCGGGATCGGGGTACGGGGGCGTGACCGGGCGGGTCATCACCTCCTGCCACGTGTCCTCGGTGACGCCGTAGTTGTCCAGCATCATCTCCGAGCGCAGCCAGCCCGGTGTCAACGCCACGGCGGTGCAGCCGAACGGCGCGAGCTCGTGGCCCTGGCTCCAGGCCAGCCGCAGCACGGACCACTTGGCCAGGTCGTAGAAGGTGGACAAGCGATAATTCGCGGCGTTGTAGTCGGCCGTGCCGTCGGTGACCTCGACCAGGAGGCCGCCGGGTCGGCGGATCAGCAGGGGCAGGGCATAGTGGCTGGTGACCAGGTGGGTGTCGATCGCCAGGTGCAACAGGCGTAGACCGTTGTCGAGGGAGTGCTCCCACACCGGCTTGTTCCATTCGAACAGGTGCTCGCCGCCCCAGATGTCGTTCACCAGGATGTCCAGGCGGCCCGAGACGTGGTCGATGCGCTGGACCAGCGCCGCGACCTGGGCCGGCTCCAGGTGGTCGACGGCGAGGGCGGTAGCGGTGCCACCGGCCGCCGCCACCAGCTCGGCCGTCTCCTCGATCGTCTCGGGCCGGCCGTACTCCGACAACTGGTCACCCGTCGTACGGCCGGTGACGTACACGTGGGCGCCCGCCGCGCCGAGCTCGATGGCGATGCCGCGGCCGCCGCCGCGTGAGGCTCCGGCCACCAGTGCGACCTTGCCGTCCAGTGTGCCCATGGCGAATCCTCCATTTATAACCGATCGTTCGTTTATACTCAGCCGAGGCATGCCACGCAAGCGCACCATCTCGGACCAGGCCCTCCTCGACGCCGCCCTCGGCATCGTGCGGGACTCGGGACCCGACGCGTTGACGTTCGCCGCCCTCTCCGCCGGCAGCGGCCTGGCGGGATCGACGATCGTGCAGCGGTTCGGCACGAAGGCGGCCTTGCTGCAGGCGGCACTGCTGCGGGCGTGGGACCGCCTCGACGAAGAGACGACGGCCGCCATCGCCGACGCCGGCCACGGCGCCCACGCCGTCGTCGAGCTGCTGGTCCGCCTCAGCGGGCAGTACGACGCCGAACGCTTCGCCGACCAACTGCTGTTGCTACGCGAAGACTTGCGCGACCCCGTCCTCCGCGGGCGCGGGACGGCGTGGCTGACACAGCTCTACGACGCCATCGAACGGCGCCTCGAACGCCGGCCGGGCGACGCGTCCGGCCTCGGCGAGCTCATGGTGGCGCACTGGCAGGGAACGCTGACAGTGTGGAGCTTCAACCGGTCGGCGGCTCTGCCTACGGCCGTGCGCACCGCCCTGGAGGACCTCGTCGAGCGATTGCAGCTCTGATCGGAGTGCTCACCCTAAGGTCGTGACCATCGACCGGAGCGGCCCTCGCCCCCCTCCTACGGGGACCCCCCGCCGCATCGGGCGGACCCTTGGCGCTCTGGGCGTCGTCTACGGCGACATCGGCACGAATCCGTTGTTCGCCATGCGCGAAGCCTTCGTCGCGAAACACCACGTCGGGATCAGCGAGGCCAACGTGCTGGGCCTGTTGTCGCTGATGTTCTGGTCGCTGATCCTCGTCATCACCCTGAAGTACCTGACGTTCGTCATGCGCGCCGACAACGACGGGGAGGGCGGGATCGTCGCCCTCTCCACCCTCGCCACCGGAGGGGAGACGGCCGTGCGGGGCCGACGTTGGCTGCTCGTGCTCGTCGGCCTCTTCGGAGCGGCCCTCCTGTACGGCGACGGGATCATCACGCCGGCGATCTCGGTGCTCGCGGCGGTGGAGGGAACCACCGTGGCGGCGCCCAGCCTCGAGCGTTTCGTGATCCCCGCGGCCGTCGTCATCCTCCTCGTGCTCTTCGTCATCCAACATAGGGGTACGGGCACGATCGGGCGGCTGTTCGGTCCGGTCATGGTCCTTTGGTTCACGAC
>JBKOXV010000024.1:0-10290 GCA_046725105.1 bacterium
ACCTCCGGGCCGGCGCCGCCGGCGCTTCCTACCCGGCGCTGAACCTCGTGGATGCCCTCGCCGCCCTCGGCCGCACGCCGCCCGGCTTCGTGCCCGCCGACGTGCCCTTCCACGGCCTGGCCACGCCGCAGCGGCTGGTCGACACGCGCGCCGGCCTCGGCGGGCCACGCCTGGCCGCCGGTGGCACGGTCGTCGTGCCCGTCCCCGGCGTCCCGCAGTCGGGCACCGAGACGCCGGCGGCGTCACTGAACGTCACCGCCGTCGGCGCCGACGGGCCCGGATTCCTGACGGTCTTCCCGTGCGGCCAGGCCGCTCCATTCGTGTCGAACGTCAACTACACCGGGGCCACGCCGGTGGCGAACAAGGTGGTCGTGGCGGTCCCGCCCACCAGGCAGGTGTGCATCTTCTCCATGACGGCCACCGACGTGGTGGTCGACATGGATGGTTGGCTGGCATCGGGCCGGCCCTTCGTGCCTCTCGCGCCGTCTCGCACGGCCGACACGCGAGCAAGCGGCGTGCGTGTCAACGGCGACATCGCCGTCCCGGTCGTGCCCGCCGGCGCCGGTGGGGCCGTCGTCAACCTCACCATCACTCAGCCGGTCGCCGACGGCTTCGCCACGCTCTATCCGTGTGGCGCGCCCGTGCCGCTGGCCTCGAATGTGAACTTCCGCACCGGCGGCACCGTTCCAGCGTCGGCGCTGGTGCCGGTGGACACGGCGGGACGCGTCTGCGTGCACACCTCCATCCCCGCCCATGTCGTCGTGGATGTGTTCGGCTGGTTGAGCACCGGCTTCACGCCGAACGGTCCCACCCGGGCGCTCGACACGCGCACCGGCGGCTTGGTCACCGACGTCAGCATCGCCCCCGCCGGTGCCGCGGGGGCCGGTGGCGTGGCTCTCACGCTGACGGCCGTCGGACCGTCGGCGCCCGGCTTCGCCACCGTGTTCCCGTGCGGCCAGGCGCCGCCGCTCGTCTCGAACCTCAACTTCGTGGCCGACGAGATCATCGCCAACGGCGTCGTGGCCACACCCGACGCCGCCGGACGGATCTGCGTGCACACGTCGACCCCCTCTCATCTCGTCGTCGACGTGAGCGGCTTCTTCAGGTAAGTATCTGGAATGGCCGGGCGAGCCTCAGGACCGAAGTGACCGATTACTGGGCCGGCCGGGGCAAGCCATGGGAACACGACCCGGGCCCGCCCCTCAACCGGCGGTGGCTGTCCCTCTTCGCCCAGACGCCCAACTACCGGGGGCTCGGCAAGGCCGTGCTCGGCCGCGAGCAGTTCCGGTGGCACTTCGGGCCGATGTTCTACCGAGGCCGGCTCACCGACGGCGACGTCAAGGTCCTCGTCATCGGCCAGGAGGGCGCCCAGGACGAGTCGCTCGCCCACCGGTCGTTCATCGGGGGGACCGGGAGCCGGATGCAGCACGTGCTGAACCATCTCGGCATCACCCGGTCGTACCTCTTCATGAACACGTTCGTCTATCCGATCTTCGGGCAGTACAACCAGGCGCTGCGGGGCCTGGCCCAAGACCTCGACTCGCCGATCGTCCAGCACCGCCACCAGCTGTGGAACGAGGTGCTCGAACGAAATGACCTCCAGCTCGTCATCGCCGTCGGCACGGCCGCCAAGGACAGTGTCCGTACATGGATCGAGTCGCGAGGCGGCTCCTGCCCGGGTGGCCTCGACGACCTGAGCACGTTCACGCCGAAGACGGCGCTCGGCCCGCGCACACGGGCGATCGGCGTGCTGCATCCCGGAGGCGCCGCCGGTGGCAGCTCGACGGCGATCATCCAGGATTTCAAGAAGAAGCTCGGCATGATCGAGAAGTGGGCCGACGACGACCCGGCGTGGCTCCCGGTCGACGACGGCGCCATCCGCCTACCGGCCGGGGCCTACCAGTACAAGAGCGACCCGATCCCGTTCCGCGACTTGTCGTTCGGCGCGTGCTGGCGGGTCGGCTCAGGAGGCACCTCGAGCAACCGGAAGGACGACCAACGGTCTATCCAGCTGTTCTCGGACGGCGGCCACTACAACGGCCGCGGCGACAACATCAGCTACCCCTCCGACGCGGCGGGGACCCACGAGGGCTACGACGCCGACGCCGGCGATCTCGCCTACGAGCCGTCGCGAGCCCAGGCTGCCGTCCACGACCGCGGCCCCGACGCAACGATGGCTCGGCTCCTGCAAGGTGGCGCCCCCGGCCTGGCCTGGCCCGACTTCACCGCCCTCGGCGTGCGGGCCCACCCGTCGCTCGGCTGGGGCCCCGTCCATCGCGGCCGCTACCGCGGCGTGTCGCTGCTGGTGCTGGCCGATCAAGAATCGAGCGACGACCTGTTCACCGGTCGAGCCATGACCGGAGACGCCGGCCAGCGCTTCCAGCGGTGGTTGCGCACCGCCGGCCTCACGGCGAAGTACGCCATCCTGCGGGTCCTGCCCGTCGACACCTCGGACCTGCCGGCGGCCAAGGTGCGGTCGCTCGTCGACCACGCCCAGGTCCGCACGGTGTACGCCGCCATCGTCGACGCTCTCGCTGCCGCCAGTCCCGACCTCGGCGCCGTACTAGCCGTCGGTCCGGCGTCTACCCGCCTCGTCGCCAACGTGAACCACACGGGCGCACCTGTGATCACCATGAAGGCGTGGCGCGAGAGCGGAGCCCTCGCCAGCTGGAACGCTGCCCTCGGCAGCCTGGCTGGACTGACCTTCTCGCGTGACGTGACGCCGGGCTCGTCCTACGACGGCAGCCGCAGCGCCATCCCGCGCGCCGACCTGCCCTACGGCGCCCTCCGATGGAACGGCACGTCCGGCGACCGCGGTGTACGTGCCCGGGAGGACGGCGCGCCGTCGCCCGACTACTACAAGGTGTTCATGCCGGCATGGGCCGCCGCCCTGGCGCCTGCCCCGCTCAATGCATCGGAGGCGGCCGCCGTGTCGAAGATCCCTCATGGGTGACTCGCCCATCGACCCCCTCGAGGGCGCCCGGTACGCCCTGGAGGGCCGCGTGATCACCATGGATGCCGTCGGCACCGACCTGGCCCGAGCCCGCGTCTATGTCAACGGTGGCTTGATCGTCTCGGTGACGGCACCCGACGCCCCTCGGCCCGACGGGTTCGACGACGCACCCGTCGTGCGCGTCGGCGGCACGATCTACCCGGGCCTCATCGAGCTGCACAACCATCTCAGCTACGACATCCTCCCGCTCTGGCAGGTGCCCGCCACCTTCACCAACCGCGACCAGTGGAGCGGGCGCGACGATTACCGAATCGCCGTCACCGGTCCGATGTCCGTGCTGGGCCGCACGTCGGGCTACATCGAGGCGATCGTGCGATACGTCGAGGTCAAGTGCCTCCTGGGCGGCACCACCACCTCGCAGGGCATCACGCTCAGCAGCAACGCCGGCATCCTGAAGCGCTATCGCGGAATCGTCCGCAACGTCGAGGAGACGGGCGACGACGACCTCCCCGACGCCGCCACCCACGTCGCCGACGTCGCCACCGGCGGGGCCGAGGCGTTCCTGGCTCAGCTCGAGAAGGCATCGGCCCTGCTGCTGCATCTGAGCGAAGGCGTCGATGCGCCCGCCCACCGCCACTTCGAGGCGTTGCGGATCAAGCCGCGCCAATGGGCCATCACGCCGGCCCTCGCCGGCATCCATTGCGCCGGGCTCAAGACCCCCGACTTCCAACGCCTGGCCAAGAAGAAGGCCTCGATGGTGTGGTCGCCGTTCAGCAACCTGCTGCTGTACCAGAAGACCGCTGACGTGGCCGCCGCCCGTCGAGCCGGCGTCACCATCGCCCTCGGCTCCGACTGGTCGCCGTCCGGCAGCAAGAGCCTCCTCGGCGAGCTGAAGGTGGCATCGATCTACAACGGGCGCCTACCCGACGAGGTGCGGTTCTCGCCGCGAGAACTCATCGAGACCGTCACCGTCAACCCGGCCAAGATCCTGAAGTGGGACCGAGCCATCGGATCGATCGAGGCAGGTAAGCGGGCCGACCTCCTCGTGCTCGACGGCACCGCCGGCGAGCCGTACGAGCGGCTCATCGCGGCGCGCGAGACGGCGGTGGCGCTCGTCGTGATCAACGGCGTGCCTCGGTACGGCGCCGCCTCGCTGATGGCGAAGTTCGAGATGGCCACGGAGTCACTCGCCATCGGCGGCGCGTCACGAGCTCTCCACCTGACGCATGCCACCGGGGATCCGATCGTCGGTGACCTGACCCTGGCCGAGGCCCGGGACCGTCTCGTCGACGGACTCCACCGGTTGCCCGAGCTGGCTCGCACGCTCGAGGCCGGTGCCCTGCCGAAGGGCCTGGCCCACCAGGGCGAGCAGTGGGTGCTCGAGCTCGAGCAGAACCAGGAGTCGCGCATCGCTCGCCCCAAGGACGCCAAGAAGCTGCCGCCGCTGTCCGAGGTGCTGACACCGATGGAGCTCGACCCCGTCGCCGTCGCCGAAGACGGCCGCTTCCTCGACGGAGTCGCCGGGCAGCGCAATCTCGACGACGAGCTGAAGAAGGCGCTGGCCGCCTTCTATCGCTGACTCCACGGCGGTCCCCGTCGGATCGCCCGAGTTCGACCTATGTTCCAGGGGTGCTGGCCCACGACGAGCCGCGCCGCCGGCCGACGGCCACGTCCCGCTTCGGCGTATCGCGGCGCGAGAACCACGACGCGTCCGAGTTCTACGCCCGGTTCGCCACGCCGGTCATCTCGGCGGACACCGTCGTCGCTCCGCACGCGGCGCGCGACATGATCTGGTGCGGCGACGCCCGCTTCATGGATCGGTACGGCCGGATCGCCGACTCGTCGGTGGCGCTCGTCGTGACGTCACCGCCCTACTTCGCCGGCAAGGAGTACGAGGCCGTCCTCGGCGCCGGCGACGTCCCGGCCAGCTACCGCGACTACCTCGCCATGCTCCACGGCGTCTTCGCCGAGTGCGTGCGGAAGCTGGAGCCAGGCGGACGCATCGCCGTCAACGTTGCCAACTTGGGGCGCAAGCCGTACCGGTCGTTGTCGGCCGACGTGATCGGCATCCTCGAGGACCTCGGGCTGCTGCTGCGGGGCGAGATCATCTGGCGCAAGCAGCCGGCCGCCAGCGGCTCGTGCGCGTGGGGCACGTACCAACGGCCGGGCAACCCGGTCCTGCGCGATCTCACCGAGCGGGTAGTCGTCGCGTCGAAGGGCCGCTTCGACCGGGCCGTACCGGCGGCGGCCCGGCGCACGTCCGGGCTGCCGTTCGAGGGATCGATGGCGATGGACGACTTCGTCGACGCCACGCTCGACGTGTGGGACATCCCGGCCGAGAGCGCCACGCGCGTCGGGCACCCGGCACCGTTCCCGGTGGAGCTGCCGCAGCGCTTGATCGACCTCTACACGTATCGCGGCGATCTGGTGCTCGATCCGTTCATGGGAGCGGGCTCGACCGCGGTGGCGGCGGTACGCACCGAGCGTTTCTACGTCGGGTTCGACACGGACCCCGAGTACGTCGCCGTCGCAGCGGCCCGAGTGGCCGCCGAACCGGCGCCCGACCCGACCGCCCGCATCGTGGTGCCGCCCGCCGGCCGCACCGACGCCGGCGCCAAAGCCGTCACCGTGGCGCGCTCGTTGCTGACGAGGTCCGGCTTCGTGGGCGTGGAGAACGACGTCGTCGTGCGCGACCTCGGCGTCGACGTCACCTTCCGGGCCCGTGATTCGACGGGAGGGGTGTGGCTGTTCGAGCTGGCCGGGGCGTTCAGCGTGACGCGGGCCGGGCTCAAGCGGGCCGACGTCATGTGGCGGGCCCTCGGGAAGGCCGGCGTGCTCGACGCCGCCCGCCGGTCTCACCCGGCCCGAGCCGACCTCGGGCCGCTCGTGCTGCTCACCACCGACCTCCCGGCGCGTGCCTCGGCGGGCGAGCGGGCACTGCGGGCTGCGGTGGGCCCGGGCCGGCCCGTCCACGACGTGGTCACCCTCGGCGACCCGGCCAGAGAGGCCCGCCTTCGTGCACTGGCGCTCCATTCCTCGGGTTTCACGCCGGTTTGACCACGCCTGAGGTGGTTCAGCGAGCGTGAAAGCAGGGGCCCGCGGTTTGGCCCTCATCGCCACCGGGTACCAAATGCGTGACTCACACATATGGGAGGTAGCGAGGATGACTGTGGCGAAGGGGAAATTCGAGCTGACGGGCTGGGACGAGAACGCCTACATCGAGGTGGACGACACGCGGAAGCTGACGCGTGCGAGCGTCACCCAGGACTTCACCGGCGACATGGCCGGGAAGGGAGCGGTCGAGTGGCTGATGTCGTACCAGCCCGACGGCACCGCCCGCTTCGTCGGGCTGCAGCGCGTCGAGGGCAGCGTCGGCGGCGCCGACGGCAGTTTCGTGCTGGAGACCCTGGGCGAGTTCGACGGCACCGAGGCCATGGGCACGTGGACGGTGATCGCCGGGTCGGGGACGGGCGGGCTGGCCGGCCTCTCCGGCACCGGCTCGTTCCGTGCCCCCCGCGGGCCGACCGCCACCTACGAGCTCGACTACACGCTGGCATGACCACGACCGATGGCCAGGCCGAGAATCTGCTGGGCGCCCTCGGCCTGGCCATCGCCGATCGCATGGACGACGCCATCGTCGCCGTCGCCGGGCTGGCCAGCAACGACGCCATCGCTCTCTCGGCCCTCCAGGATTTCCTGGATGCGCCGACGGTCGATCGGCTGGCAGCGGTGCTGGGTTTGTCCTCGTCGGGCACGGTGCGGCTGGTCGACCGGCTGGAGACGTCCGGGCTCGTGCAGCGCCGGACCGGTCCCGACGGGCGCTCCACGCTGGTGGCGCTCACGCCGGCCGGGCATCGCACCGGCCGACGGGTGGCGGCGGCGCGACGCGCCTTCCTGCACGGTGCGGTGGCCGTGCTGTCGCCCGACGAGCGCCGGATCTTCGGCACGCTCGCCGGGCGGGTGCTGGCCGGCATGGTGCGCCCTCCGGGAGCTACTCGATGGACGTGCCGCCTCTGCGACACCGTCGCGTGTGGACGGCCCGAGGGCGAGTGCCCGGTGGCCAACGCCGGCCTCGCTCAGCTCGACGCGAACTTGGACCCCTGAACGCCCCAAAGGGCGCTCAGCCGTCCAAGTTCCGAGTTGGGCGCGCTTAGAACAGCCGGTACGAGCCAACGATCGTCGCCTGCTCCGGCGTCGGCGGCTGGGCCAGCCAGTTGGCCAGGCCCTGCTGGAACGCCTGGAACTCGGGCAAGGGGGCCAGCGGGTTGTCGTTCCCGTTCTCCAACTCGAGCAGGGCGACGAAGGTCACCCCGTCGGCCAGGCGGCACGAGGCGTACCGGACGCCGTCCGGCTGGGCCCTTTCGATCGCGTCGAACATCGTACGGGCGGCCGCCTCGACGTCGGCCACGCTGTCCGGCTTCACCGTGGCACGCACCATCATCACGCTCATCGGACTTCCTCCGTGTCAGTGGGTTGTCGTTCCCATGACCCGTGAGCGCGAGCAAATGTGACCGTCAACGCGGTGGGCGAGGGGGGACTTGAACCCCCACATCCTTTCGGACACAGGAACCTGAATCCTCCGACCGGGGATCCGCCTAGGGGCCGCCCAGTACCGCCCAGTGCCGCTGAGCTGGGCATTCATGAGGATTTGTTGCCCTTTCGTGTCGCCTCGTAATGCGCTGTTGCAACCCGATGGGTTGCGTTTGGGTTGCACGGGCACCGCTGATGCCGACGGTGTCGGTGTCACTGCTGACTCGCGACGGGATCACCTGGACGACCTACCACAGCACGTCGCCGACCACGCTGACCGCATCACGGCTCCTACGCCGGTGGGCCGTCGGCTCACCGCTCGTATCGCGCCCAACTCGCACGACGGAACCGGAGCCGTGCTGCAAAGAACCGCTTCATGCCGCGGGTGTGTCGAAGGTGACGGAGGACGCTGACGCCGAACAGGTCGGCAGTGAACTGGAGATTGGATTCGAACTCGTGCAACGACGGCCGAAAGTTGACCCTCTGGCGAACCGGGAATAGTGGTCAGTTTTCAGACGGTGCCGACACCGCCACCCGCGAACCGTCCCAGACAACTCTGCGGCTACTGCGAGGAACCGATGCCCCGCGTCCGAAACCCCGCGAGGTCGATCCTCGAGTCCGTCGACGCACGTGGAACCGGAGCGGTCAGGACTGGTCGGCCCGGAGACATCCCCGCCGCATCGACGCTCTGTACTGCTCGGACCGGTGCCGCAGGCGGCCCCAGCGCGAATCAGGTCACGCGTGACGAGTGGGACCCACTGGTGGGCGCGCTGCGCCATATCCTGAAACGCTCATGTTCGACGGCGCCCCCGGCCGGATGGAGAACCGGGGGCACCGCACGCCGGGATGGAGGCCGCCGGCGCGGTCAGTCGTCTCTGAGGGCGTCGATGTCGGCTTGGATGTTGTGAATCAGATCGTCGAGGCGCCCCAGCATCTTCCTGAACTCGGCCAGGTCATCGGGGCTGAATTCCATTATCGGCTGCTTGTCCAACCAGCGGGCTCGCATCGCCGCGACGTCGGCGAGCATTTCGGACAGTCCCTCGATTTTGGCTTGGAGGGCAGCTGAGGCCTTGGCGTCGGCGGTGTTGGGGGAGTCGTCAGGGTCGGTCACAGTTCCTCCTCTTTCGAGGCGGGCTCGGGCGACCCGGATGTCGCGCCGCAAACCGGCGGCGTCGGCGACCAGATCGTGCCGCTCGTCGGGCAGGAAGCCCGGCGGCATCGTGATCAGACAGTCGAGCAGGTTGCCGAGCTGTTCGTGGGTGGTGCGCATTTCACGGCGAGTTCGTCGAGGGTGATCGCTTCGTTAGGGTCGCGCACGGCTGGACCTCACACGTAGGTCTGGCTCGCCCCGAGGGCGGTGCTACGTCCTCGGGGCACTCTCTCTGGTGGTCTTACAAGACCTACAACGCTCGCCGCACTGCCTGGTAGCAGGTACTTCGCACAACGTAGGCCGGGCGCTCATGTCGAACATAGCGGCTACTTCGATCACGTGCCGCCACCCGAGGCGGTCGAACCCGACGACATGCGACCCGAGACCGACGACCCCACAGCCAGATATGAGCGCTACGGGCTTCCGTGTCCCCGCCGTCATCGTGTCCCGGCACGCTCGACCGTGGGGTTCATGGCCGCTCCGCCCGCCTCGACCACGACCAGCCTCGGCCAGCGTCCCGCCGCCCAGGCCAAGGCAAACTGGCCCGAGCTCGTCGGCGTGCAGGTCCGCTTTCGAGCGAACTTCGCCTACGTCGAAGGCCACCTCGCCGACGGCGAAGTGGTTCCCCTCTGTCGGCTGCGCTACGCAGGCTCGGCCAGCCGTTGGGGCTTCGCGCTCTACCGCGCCAGCCACGACGACTATGAGGACAACTTCTTCCCCAGCGGTCACACGGCCGACAGCCGAGATGAAGCACTCGACTGCGCGTGCGGCCTCTACATCACTGACCGCATCACCTGGCCGCCAGATCCATCACCGACGGACTAACGAGCGTGCCCACTAGCGGCTTCGGGTCGCCGGGTCGGGGGGCGTGAGCGGTGCCCCTGCCGCGGGCGGCTCGTCGGCCACGATGGCGGCGTAGGAGCCGATGACCTCGAGCCGGTCGCCCGCCAGTGTCCGATCGGCCAGTACGACGGCCACGACCCGCCCGGAGGTGTCGAGGTGCAAATCGACGACGTCACCGAGACCGTCGCCGGCGTGTGTGAGCACGGGCTTGCCGATGACGGCAGTGGCCCGCCGGGCGAGCTCCTCGTCGACGGGCTCGTGGTCGTCGAAGGTGACGACGTCGCCCTCGAAGGCACGGATGGCGCTGGAGGGCACGACATGGTCGCCGATGTCCACGGCCACGACGTTCCCGCCCCTGACGACGACGCCACGCACCGTGCCCGCCCGCTCGGCGTCGGCGAGCGCGACGGCCCGTTGGCCCATCAGCTGGGACAGCCGGATCACGATCGGGACCGTTCGATGTCGACCAGTTCCGCCGCCAGCCCGGTGAGATCGGTGCGGATGCGGGCCTCGTAGTCGTCGGGGACCACCAGCGCGGTGCCGGACAGACCGCTCTTGGCCCCGATCGGGACGAGTCCGTCGCCGACGGCTCCGCCGGACACCTGGAACCCGACCACCCGAGGTGCATCGCCGCCGACGATGATGACGTCGACGATCTTGCCCAGTTGGCGGCCCGACTCGGTGATCACCATGTCGTCGAGCACGTCGCGGTGACGATCGGGCCGCGTGATCTCGGAAGGGGCGTCGCGGCGGTCGGCCAGCGCGCCGGGGTCCGCCACCATGACGGCATGAGTGCCGATGGACGCGATCCCCT
>JBKOXV010000292.1:0-8274 GCA_046725105.1 bacterium
GGTGGCGGCGGTGTGGGCCCTCGGCACGCTTGTGAGCTAGCGCCTCCAGCGTTTCACCCCAGTTTGAGAACCTCTGGATTCTTGAACAAGCGTGAACGGGAGGGGTCAGGGCGGGGGTCGCTCCATCGTCTCGGCCGTGGCCGATCCGAAGCCGAAGCGCTCGTACAGGCCGTGGGCGTCGGCGGTGCGCAGGAACCACCGCACGTCGGCCAGCGGGCCGTTGACGACCATCTCCTCGACGAGCGCCACGCCGCGCCCATCGCCTCGATGGTCGGCCCGAACGAACACGTCGGCGAGGTAGGCGAAGGTGGCATGGTCCGACACGGCGCGGCAGAAGCCCACCAGCTCGCCGTGGCGATAGAGGCCCACGACGTGAACGGCCTCGCGCACCAGCCGCTCGGTGACGGCGCGCGACCGACCGGCCGCCCAGTACGACTCCTCGGACAGGTAGCGGTGTACGGCGTCGACGTCGATGCGGGCGGGGTCGTCGTCGAGCTCGTACCCGCCCGGCAGGGCGCGGCGTGTCACGCCGTGGTGCGCATGGCGTCGGCCGCCATCGTGAAGTAGTCGAGCAGCGCCCGCCGCACGTCGTCGGGTGGATCGAGCGTCGCCACCGCCGCCGTCATGTGCTGCAGCCAGCGGTCGCGCTCGGCCGCCCCGATGGCGAAGGGCATGTGGCGCAGCCGCAGCCGGGGATGGCCGCGCTCGTCGCTGTAGGTCGTCGGCCCACCCCAGTACTGGGCCAGGAACAGCGCCAGCCGGTGGCGAGGAGGTCCGAGGTCGTCGGGGGTCGGGTAGATGGCGAGGAACTCGGGGTCGGCGGCGACGCCGTCGTAGAACGCATCGACCAGCGCCACGAAGAACGGCATGCCGCCCGCGGCCTCGTAGAGCGTCACCTCCGCCATGGCTGCCAGTGTATGGAGGGGCCCGCTAGGGAACGTCGAGGATGTCGCCGGGCGGACCGACGTGATGGGGCTCGGGCTTCGGACCCGTCGGCTCGACTCCTGCCGGCACGCGGCGCTGGAGGAACTCGATCACGGCACCGGCGAAGACGTCGTTCTGATCACCCGCCACCATGTGAGCCGCGCCGGCGATGTTGACGTACTCGGCCGACGGGCACAGGGCGACGAACTGCGCCGCGCCCTCCTCGCTCAAGATGTCGGAGCTGCCACCCCGGACCAGGAGCGTGGGAAGCGTCAGGCTGCGGGCGCACTCCTCGAGGCGGGCTTGACGCTTCTCGAGGTTGCGCTCGCCCCGCCGGAACTCGGGATCCCAGTGCCAGTGGTAGCGCCCGTCGTCGCCGAGCCGGACGTTCTTGGCCAGCCCGTCCAGGTTCTTGGGGCGCGGGCGATGGGGCTGGTAGCTGGCGATGGCATCCGCAACTTCGTCGAGCGTGTCGAAGCCGTCGGGCTTCCGGCCCATGAACGCCGCGATCTTGGCGGCGCCGCCGGGCTCGAGCCTTGGAGCGATGTCCACCAGCACGAGGGCGGCGGCGTCGACTCGGCCTTCCCCGACGGCGACCAGGCTCGTGCCGCCCCCCATCGACGCCCCGACGAGGATCGGTCGGTCGGCGTGGAGCTGTTCGACCACCGCCTCGAGGTCGGCCACCATGAGGTCCTGGCCGTAGCAGCCGGGCCCGGCCCAGTCGGAATCGCCGTGGCCGCGGGCGTCGAAGGCGACGGCGTGATACCCGGAGGCGGCGAGCGCCTGCCCCGCTCCCTTCCAGGCGTGGCGGGTCTGGCCGCCGCCGTGCTGCAGGATCACGACCCGACCATCCGGATCGCCCCACTCGTCGCCGGCCAGCCGGAGTGCGCCGTGACCGGACCAATAGCGCATCGGATCCGGGGTCGAGGGCAGTCGCTTTCCCGCGCTCACCAGCCCGATACTGCCGGTGCCGGTGCCCCCCCGGCCAGCTGCGCCCCGCCGGCCTGCTACGACAAGGACGTGCGGCTGCCACCACCCGGGCCCCTCGACCTCGTGATCCGGGGCGGTCGGGTCGTCGACCCGGCCTCGGGCCGGGACGGCCGCTACGACGTCGGGGTGCGCCTGGGCCGAATCGTCGCCATCGAGCCCGCCCTCACCGAGGGCGTGGCCGGCCGCCCCGATGACGGCGCCGGCCTGGGCACCCAAGAGATCGATGCCTCCGGTCTGATCGTGGCGCCGGGCTTCGTCGACCTGCACGCCCACGTGTACGTCGGCGTGTGCCCGTTGACGAGCCCGCCCGACGTGGCCTGCCGGCGCGCCGGTGTCACGACCGTCGTGAGCGCGGGCGACGCCGGCGCCCACACCATCGACGGCTTCCGGCGCCTCGTCGTCGAGCGCTCGCTCACGCGTGTTCTCGCCTTCGTGCACATCTCCACCATCGGGCTGGCCGGGTGGCCCGTCCCCGAGGCGGCCGAACCGGGCTACCTCGACGTCGACGCCGCCGCCCGGGCGGCGTGGCGCCACCCCGACTTCGTGGTCGGCGTCAAGGTGCGCATGTCGGCGTCGATCACCGGCCGCCAGGGTCTGATGCCGCTGGAGCGAGCCATCGCCGCCGCCGAGCGCGTCGGGCTGCCGGTGATGGTGCACGTCGGCGGGGCGGAGGCGCCCCTGGCCGAGTTGCTCGCGCTGCTCCGGCCCGGCGACATCGTCACCCACTGCTTCACCGGCGTGGGGCATGGGCTGGTCGACGCCGGCGTCGTCGTGGACGCCGCCGGACCGGCCCGCGAGCGCGGCGTGCTGTTCGACGTGGGTCACGGGGCCGGCAGCTTCGACTTCACGATCGCCGAGCCGGCCGCCGCCGCCGGGTTCTGGCCCGACGTGATCAGCACCGACCTGCACAGCCTGAGCGCCGCCGGAACCATGGTCGACCTGCCCACCACCATGGCCAAGCTGCTCTGGCTCGGCATGCCTCTGGCCGACGTTCTGGCCGCCGTCACCAGCCGGCCGGCCGCGGCGATCGGCCGCGGCGACAGCATCGGCACGCTCGGGGTCGGCGCCGAGGCCGACCTCACTCTGTTCGAGATCGTCGACGAGCCGATCACCGTCGCCGACACCATGGGCCACGAGCGACGCGTCGATCGCCAGGTGCGCGTCCGCCACACCGTGCGGGCCGGCCAACCGTGGGACGGCCCCCACGCCCATCCGGGTCAGTTCTACGACAGCCCGCCCTGACCCGAACACCCGGTTCTCGTCACCGCAACGAGCGGTTTTCGCACGCCGGCGTGACGAGAACCGAGGGTCAGGGGCCGAAGCGCACCGCCCACGGATGGCCGTCGGTGGCCGTCGGGCAGAACGGGAGGCGCAACCCGGTCGCCACGCCGTCGAGCACCACCACGTCGCCCGTATCGTCGAGGGTGACGACGAGGTGGTCGTGGGCGGCTCCGGCGAAGCACACGTTGGTCGGATTGCGGCCCGGCACCGGCAGCCGCTCGACGACCTGGCCGCGGCCGTCGAGCACGTACACCGTGCCCGAGCCGAACTGGGCCACGTAGAGGTGCCCCGTGGCGTCGAGGGCCATGCCGTCCGGTCCGCAGAGGTGATCGACGCCGAGGCGGGCCTGGTCGGCGGGCGGCAGCGGCGGCGCGTCGGGCGTATCGGGCAATTCGGCGAACCGCCGCCGGCTGCACGCCCGGCCGCCGCCCCGCAGTTCGTACGCCCAGATCGTGCGCCGGAAGGTCTCGGCGACCAGCAGCGTGTCATCGCTGACGACCACACCGTTGGGAAACCACATGTCGCTGTCGAGCCGATGCAGTTCGCCGGTGGTGCCGTCGTGGCCGTAGACGGCGCCGATCGGATTGTTGGGTGAGCTCGTCCAGGGGTCGGTGAAGTACAGGTTGCCGTCCTCGTCGAAGGCGAGATCGTTCGGTCCGTTGACGGGCTCGCCCTGCCAGTGCGTGATGACGTCGGTGGGTTCGCCGGCGGCGGCCACCCGCACGATGGCGCGCCGTCCTTCGTCGGTGACGTAGAGGGCGCCGCCGGGACCGAAGGCGAGTGCCACGGGGATCCCACCGGTGTTGAACAAGACGATCGACTCCAGCGGCCGGGCGGGATGGGTGGCGACGATGTCGCCGCCATGTGTCGGCCACGACGGTTGGTCGGCCCGGTCGAGACTGCAGACGTTCAGTACCCAGCCCTCGGGGCCGGCACAAGGCCCCTCGACGCCGCATTGGCCCGTCGCGAGCGTCCACGGCGATGCGCCGCCGCTCACTCGCCGGACAACGTCCGGTCGGGAGGCAGGCGAAGGGTGTAGCCGATGCCCCGCACGGTGTGGATGAGCGGCGGCTCGACGGCGTCGACCTTGTGGCGCAGGTAGCTCACGTACGTCTCGAGCACGCTGGCGTTGCCGGCGAAGTTGTAGTCCCACACCCGCTCGAGGATCTGCTCGCGAGTCAGGACTCGCCGGGCGTTGGACAGCAGGTAGTGAAGGAGCCGGTACTCGGTCGGCGTGAGCTCGATCCGCCGCCCGGCGCGCCACACGTCGCGAGTGTCCTCGTCGAGCTCGAGGTCAGCGTAGCTGAGCCGGCGCTCGCCCGGCCCCACGCCCGACGAGCGCCGCAGCACGGCCTTCACCCGCTCGATGAGCTCCTCGATGCTGAATGGCTTGGTGACGTAGTCGTCGCTGCCGAGCCGGAGTCCCTCGACCTTGTCGCTGGTGGCGTCGCGCGCCGTCAAGAAGATGATCGGAACATGGGCGCCGGCGCCCTCGGACTGACGCAGGCGCCGGGCCACCTCGAAGCCGTCGAGGTCGGGGAGCATCACGTCGAGCACGATCAGGTCAGGCCGGCGACGGTCGACGGCCGCCAGCGCCTCGCGACCCGACGCGGCGCGATCCACGTCGAACCCGTTGAAGCCGAGGGCCATGGCGACCAACTCGGTGATGTGCTCCTCGTCATCCACGGCCAGCACGAACGGTTTGGGTTTCGTCGTGTCCGACACAGTGGGCGCAACGATAGGTCGGCCCGGGTCCGAGAGAACTCACAGGAGGGGCGGAGCCGCCGCCCAGCCGCGGTCCCGATCATGACCGTCGTGACGGAACAGGCCCTCGCGACGGTGCAGCCGTTGGCGCCGTCACGGCCGCGGGCCACGGTCGAGGTCGTCGTGCCCGTCTACAACGAAGCCGGCGGCCTCGAGACGTCGATCCGCGGGCTCCACGCCTACCTCAGCGACCGGTTTCCGCTCACGTGGATCGTCACGATCGTCGACAACGCCAGCACGGATGCGACGTGGGAGATCGCCCAGCGCCTGGCGGGCGACCTCGACGGCGTGGAGGCCCTTCACCTTGATGGGAAGGGCCGCGGCCGGGCCTTGCGCGCCGCCTGGTCGGCGAGCGCGTCGCCGGTCGTGGCGTACATGGACGTCGACCTGTCCACGGATCTCAACGCCCTTCTGCCCCTGGTCGCCCCGCTCGTGTCGGGCCACAGCGACGTTGCCATCGGCACGCGGCTGGCCCCCGGCGCCGCCGTGCTGCGGGGCCCGAAGCGGGAGGCGATCTCGCGGGCCTACAACCTCATCCTCCGAGCCGCACTGGGTGCCGGGTTCTCCGACGCCCAGTGCGGCTTCAAGGCCGTGCGCGCCGACGTGGCGCGCGATCTGCTCCGGTTGATCGAGGACGACGGCTGGTTCTTCGACACCGAGCTTCTCGTCCTGGCTGAACGAAACGGCCTGCGCATCCACGAGGTGCCCGTCGACTGGGTCGACGACCCGGACTCGCGTGTCGAGGTGGTGCGGACGGCGGCGGCCGACCTGCGCGGCCTGTGGCGCATGCGCCTCATGTTCTGGCGCGGCGGCGGCCGTCTGCGGCGCCCGGCCGAGGCGCGTGTCCCGTCGCCGCCGTTGTCGCAGCAGCTCGTGCGTTTCGCGTCGATCGGTCTGGTGAGCACGGTCCTGTTCGCGGCGTTGTTCGCCGTGCTGGCCGGACCGTTCGGATCGGTCGGCGCCGACGTCGTCGCCCTCGGGATCTGTGCCCTCGCCAACACCGCTGCCAACCGCCGGCTCACGTTCGCGTCGCGCGGCCGGGCCGATCGGACCCGCCAGTACGCCGCCGGCCTGACCATCACGCTCATGCCGCTGGTGCTGACCGTCGGCGTGCTCATGCTGTTCGGCGCGGCCGGCGTCACGGCCTTGGCGCCGCAGCTGATTGCCTTGACCGTCGTCAATGCCGTCGCCACGGTCGCCCGGTTCGTGCTGCTGCGGACCTGGGTGTTCCGGGCGTGAGGACCGGTCGGCGGCGGCTCGTCCGGTACGGGTCGGTGTCGGCGGTGTCGACGACGCTCAGCCGCACCGTGCTCGGCGTGCAGACGGTGTGAGTGCCGAGGCCGGCCCCGGCTGGGCCAGGATGACGGGTGATGAGCGAGCCCGGCGAGGCGCTGGCATGACGCTGCGCTGGCGGCTCGTGCTCGCCCTCACCGCCCTCGTCACGGTCGGTCTGGCCGTGTTCGGAGTGGTCACTTACACGCTGTACTCGCGCTCGGAGTACCAGCGTCTCGACGACCAGCTCGACAACTCCATTCCGCTGGTCACCAACCAGCTCTACGCGAAGGCCGGCCTCGACAACGACCGCGACGGCGGCGGAAGGGGCGGACCGGACGACTACGGCGGGGGGCCGCACGGACCGCCACCGGAGGTGCCTCCGAGCACCTACGCCGAACTGCGCGACGCCAGCGGCACGGTGTTGAGCTCGATCCAGGTCGTCGACCAGTCGAGCCAGCCGAAGCTCCCGGCCGACCTCGAGGCCCCGGCCAGCGGCACGAGGGTGTTCACCACTGACTCGGTCGAAGGCGGCGGCGACTGGCGGGTCTCGGTCAGCGGATCGGGACGAGGCGACGGGAACGTCGTGGCCGTGGCCATCCCGCTGGGCGAGGTCACCCACTCGCTCAACCGCCTCGTCGTCATCGAGACGGCCGCTGCCCTCGCCCTGCTCGCCGTCCTGGCCGGCGGTGCCTGGCTGATCCTGCGCCGCGGCCTCCGACCGCTCGAGCACATGGCGACGTCAGCCCGTTCCATCACCGCCGGTGACCTGTCCCAGCGGGTGGAGCCGTCGGAGAGCCGCACCGAGGTGGGCCAGCTCGGGTTGGCCCTCAACACGATGCTCGGCGAGATCGAGGACGCCTTCCGCGAGCGGGAGGAGACCGAGCAGCGGCTCCGCCAGTTCCTCGCCGATGCCTCCCACGAGCTGCGAACGCCCCTGACGTCCATCCAGGGCTTCGCCGAGCTGTTCCGGCTCGGCGCCGACCAGGACCACGTCGACCTCGAGATCACGATGCGCCGGATCGAGGAGGAGTCGGCCCGCATGAAGATCCTCGTGAACGACCTGCTCCTGCTGGCCCGCCTCGACGAGACCCGGCCGGTCCAGCGGGCGCCCGTCGACCTGGCCGTGCTGGCCGCCGACGCCTGCAGCGACGTGGCCGCCGTCGAACCGACGCGCCCGATCAGCCTCGACGCCCCGGCACCGGTTGTCGTGTCCGGCGATCAGGACCATCTCCGCCAGGCCATCGCCAATCTCGTCACCAACGCCCTGAAGCACACCCCGAGTGGGACGCCGATCGAGGTGTCGGCGGAGCGGCGCAACGGCTACGCCCTCGTCAGTGTGCGCGACCACGGTGCCGGTCTCGACAGCGACGCCCTCTACCACGCCTTCGACCGCTTCTGGCAGGCCGACCATGCCCGCACCGGCGCCGGCGCCGGCCTCGGGCTGTCGATCGTGGCCGCCATCGCCCACGAGCACGGCGGTTCGGTCGAGGTGGTCAACGCTCCCGACGGCGGTGCCCGCTTCACCATCGAGCTGCCGCTGAACGGTGACGATCAGGCCGCCGAGGTGAGGTCGTAGAGCGTCACCCCGCCGACCGTCGTCGCCGTGAAGTTGCGCTCGACCCACGAGGCGATCTCGCTCGAGGTCGACGCCGATCCGCCACCGGGCCCCCCGAAGCCGCCGCCGGCGATGAAGTAGTGGATGCGACCGGCCGCCACGTCGGCCTGGAACTGGGCCAGTGTCGGTGACGGGTCGGTGCCGTTGAAGCCACCGATCGCCATCACCGGATCGCCGGTGGCGAGCTGGTAGCCGGACGCCTGGTTGGCGCCGACCGTGGCGGCGACCCACGTGTAGTCGCCAGCGTTCTCCTCGAGGGCGCTCGTCAGCGCGGCCGACGGCGTCGAGCCGCTGAGCAGGCCACCGGCCCCACCACGACCGCCACCGGTGAAGCCGCCCGGAGGCGTCGCGGCCTGGGCGCCGGCCCCGGCGCCGGCGAAGCCGCCGGGCGGCGCGCCGAATCCGCCGCGTGCCCCGCCTCCCCC
>JBKOXV010000274.1:0-7448 GCA_046725105.1 bacterium
CGGGGGCGAAGCGGTCGGGAACCACGGTTGCCCCAGGCTAGGGGCCGTCCCCGCCTCGGCCGCGCCTCAAAAACCGTCGACCCAGCGGCGGCGAGCCGCGACGACGACCTCGTGCCCGGGGCCGCCGCACGTCGACGTCTCGGGAAGGATGTCGACGCCTTCCAGCGCGCCGAGGGCGGCGGCGGTCGAGTCCGACAGCGCCTGCAGGTCGTAGCCGCCCTCCAGCAGAGCCACGCGCCGGCCGGGCGGGACGAAGTCACACAAGCGACGCGTGATGAGGGCGAAGTCACCGGCCGAGAGGCCCAGTCCCGTGATGGGATCGCGCCGGTGGGCATCGAAACCCGCCGACAGCAGCAGCCAGGTCGGATCGAAGGCGGTGGCGACCGGGGCCAGCACCTCCTCGATCCCGGCGAGGTACACGTCACCGGTCGTGCCCTCTGGTACCGGGAAGTTCATCGTGTACCCCTCGCCGGCACCGGCGCCCGTCTCGGCCAGCTCGCCCGTCCCGGGGTAGAGCGGATACTCGTGGAACGAGACGTACAGCACCCGTGGGTCGTCGTAGAAGAGGGCTTGTGTGCCGTTGCCGTGGTGGGCGTCGTAGTCGACGATCAGGACCCGCTCGCCACGTGCCGCGAGGTGGGCGGCCGTGACCGCCACGTTGTTGATGAGGCAGAAGCCCATGGCGCGGGTCTGGGTCGCGTGGTGACCGGGCGGGCGGACGGCGCAGAAGGCGGCGTCGCCCTCACCGCGGTCGAGCGCTTCCACCGCGGTGAGGCCGGCCCCTGCGGCGAGGACAGCCGCGTCCCACGACGCCGAGTTGGCGGCGGTGTCGGCGTCGATGCGGCCACCGCCCGCTCGGCAAAATCGCTCGATGGCGTCGAGGTAGGCGGCCGGGTGCACCCGCTCGAGCTCCTCGCGCGACGCCGGCCGGGGTGTGAGGGGCACGAGGGCGTCGGCCACGTCGTGGCGCCGGGCGCCGGCCAGAACGGCGTCGAGCCGCGCCGGGCGTTCGGGATGCCCGTGACCGGCGACGTGATCGAGGTAGTGGGGATGCGTCGCGAACAGTACGGCCACCAGGGCGGAGGCTACCGTCATGGCACCGTGAACAGTGTCGAGCCACCGCGGTCCGGGTCGCGCCGTCGACACGACGACGGCGAGAGCGACGTCCGGGTCCTACGCGCCGGCGGCCGCTCGCTCCGGCTGGCGCCGTGGCCCGCCGACGGCCGCACGGCGCAGCTCACAGTCGTTCCCGGCGACCTGGCGCCCACGCGCGCCACGCTGCGCGCCGCCCTCCAGGAGGCTGCGGCCGCCGGCTACGCCGCCGCCGTCACTGCTGCCCTCGGTTCGGCCGAACGGCCTCCGTTCACCGACGTCGGGTTCGAGCCGCTGGCCTGGCTTCACCTGCTCGAACGTGACCTGCGGGACCTGCCGGCGCCGCCCGCCGACGGCCCGGAGTTGCGTCGCGCCCGGCGCGGTGACTGGCCCGTCGTCGCGGCCGTCGACTCCCGCGCCTTCCCGCCCTTCTGGCACCTCGGCCAGGCGGGGATCGCCGAGGCCCGGCACGCCACGCCGTCGAACCGCGTGCGTGTGGCCGTGACGGCCGGCGGCGCCATCGCCGGATTCGCCGTGTGCGGTCGCAGCGGCGGGCGCGGCTTCCTGCAGCGCCTCGCCGTCGAGCCCGACGCGCAAAGGCACGGCATCGGCACCGCGCTGGCGCTCGACGGCATGCGGTGGATGGAGTCGCGCCGCGCTACCACCGTGCTGGTCAACACCCAGGTCGACAACGAGCGCGCCCTCGCCCTCTACCGCCGGCTCGGCTTCCGATTGCTGGACGAGAAGCTGGCGGTGCTCGGCCGCAGCCTCGGCGGCGTGGCGTGACGCTCACCGGCGTGGCGCGGGCGGCGCTGGCGACGGCGGTCATCGCCGCCGGCGTGGCCGTCGGAGGCGGCGCGGTGGCGACGGCAGCCGACACGCCACAGCTGACGTTGGTGGCCCAGGACCTCGTGCTGGCGCCGGGCGGAACGGCGTCGTTCACCTTCACGGTCACGGGCACGGTGCCCGACGACACCGAAGTCGTCATCGAGGCCTACAACAAGCTGCCTGCACCGCGCGCCGATTTCCGGCGGCTCGTCACCGGCCAGACCCGCTACCGCGACGTCGGGTTCGTCGCCACGTCGCTCAGCCGGCTGACACCCGACGGGCCGGGCCGCTACACCGTGCCGCTGCCGACGGTCACGTCCGCCGACCAGCGCGTCGTGGGTGGGAACGCGCTGCTTCCCGACCAAGGCATGTACCCCGTCACCGTGGAGCTCCGCGCCGACAACGTGCCGCTGTCCCAGATCGTGACCGCGATCGTGCGGGCCGATGCGGCTGGGACGAACCCGGGCCCGCTCGATGTCGCCTTGGTGCTGCCCCTCGACGGCGCCGTGACGCTGCAGCCGGACGGTTCGACGGTGATCGCCACGGCCGACCGCACCCGGGTGCAGACGGTCACGACGGCTCTGGCCTCGAGCTCCACTCCGGTCACGGTGGCACCGCGTCCCGAGCTCGTGGACGGCCTGTCGCGATCGGGCCTGCCCGGCGACGCCGAGCTGCGCGCCGCCCTCGGCACGGCCCTCGCCGGCCGCCAGGTCCTGGCGACGCCGTACGTGGCGATGGACCCGACCGCCGCTGTGCGCGCCGGCTTGAGCAACGAGCTCACCAAGCAGCTGACCGAGGGCGAGGACGTTCTCGGCGCTCTCAACGGGACGAGCGCCGACCGTTCCACCTGGGTGCTCAGCGGCAAGACCGGTGACGACGCCGTCGCCCGGTTGCGCGATCTCGGGGTCCGGCGCTTCGTGCTCTCCGCCGAGGCGCTGACGGCCGACCCCGCGGTACCGACGACACCGACCACCGGCATCGGCCTCGCCGACGGCAACAGCACGCTCGGCGTCGACGCCGCCGTCGCCGATCCCGATCTCGCTCCCGCCTTCGACCGGCAGAACGACCCGGTGCTCGCCGCCTATCACCTCGTCGAGGAGCTGCTCACGATCAGCCTCGAGCACGGCGCCGACCCGGCCCGCCAGGGCGTGGTGATCGTGCCGCCCACCGGCTGGCAGCCCGATCCGGCGTTCCTCGCCACCGTGCTCGGACTCCTCGGCCAGAACCCGATGCTGCGGCCGGTGTCGCTCGATCAGTGGTTCCGCGACGTCGCCGCCGTGAAGACGCCGCCCCGACATCTCGCCGACGCCGCACCCGTCGATCTCGACGACTACGCCGACGGCCTGGCGCTCACACGAATCCGCCTGACCTCGTTGGCGTCGATGCTGCCGCCGGCGGATGCCCTGCCCGGCACCCTCGAGAGCGAGTTGCGGGTGTCGAGCGCGGCCACGCTCACCGACGCCCAACGGCAGGCCTATCTCGACGGCGTGAACGGCCGGCTCGACACGTTGGCCGACGCCGTCGATCCGGTGCCGCGGCGGCGCGTCACGCTCACCGGCCGCACCACCGAGCTGCCGATCACCTTGCACCGCCGTATCGACCGGCCGATCCAGGTCCGGCTCCACCTGGAGAGCCCGAAGCTCTCGTTCCCGGAGAACGACATCCTGGTCACACTCGACGGCGAGACGGTGCAGCACCGCGTCGCCGTGAAGGCCAGATCGAACGGCACGTTCCCGCTCACCGTCCAGGTGTTGTCGCCCTCCGGGGGCATTCCCGTCGCGCCCATGACCGAGCTGACGGTGCAGGCCACCACGTTGTCGGGCTTCGGCGTGGCGCTCACCGCCGGCGCGCTGCTCGTGCTGGCGACGTGGTGGGTGCGTCACATCCGGCGGGGCCGGCGTCGGCGCGGCACGGAGTTGGGGGCGCGCCACCACCCGAGCGCCGGACCGCCACCCGGGACCCTGCCGGCGCCGTGACCGTCCGCGTGGTGACGGACAGCGCCTGCGATCTTCCCGACCGCCTCGCTGCCGACCTCGACATCGAGATCGTGCCACTCACGATCCGCTTCGGCGACGAGGAGCTCGTCGACCGCCGCGACTTCACTCCGGCCGAGTTCTGGGCGCGCTGCCACGCCTCGCCGGTCCTGCCCCAGACAGCGGCGCCACCGCCGGGCCTTTACGAAGCGCGCTACCGCGGGCTGGCCGCCGCCGGCGCCACCGGAATCGTGGTCGTCGCCCTCTCCGGCGCGCTGTCCGCCACGGTACAGAGTGCCCAGGTGGCGGCGGCCGCCGTGGCCGAGGAGATCCCCGTCGAGGTGATCGACTCCCGCTCGGTCACGCTCGGCCTCGGCCTCATCGCCGTCGCCGCCGCCCGCCACGCCGCCGCGGGGGGTTCGCTCGAGACCATCACGTCCGTCGCCCGCAGTCTCGCCGCCCGCACCCACGTCGTGGGCACCCTCGACACGCTCGAGAACCTGAAGAAGGGTGGCCGCATCGGCGGTGCCAAGGCGCTGCTGGCATCGGTGCTGTCGATCAAGCCGGTGATCGACGTCCGCGACGGCAAGGTGGAGGAAGGTGGCCGCCAGCGCACGCGGGCCAAGGCCTTCGCCTTCCTGGCCGACACCGTTCGCAGGGCACAGCCCATCGAGGCGCTGGCCGTCGCCCACGGGGACGCCGCCGACGTCGACCGCTTCGTCGACCTGCTCCGACCCTTGTACGCCGGCGACATCGTGATCGGCCAGATCGGCGCCGTGATCGGCGCCCACACCGGTCCCGGCACGATCGGCGTCATCTATCAGACGCCCGCCGCGAACTAGCGTCGCTCGGCGGTGGGAGAAACACGCCTTCCTCCGCCGCCATCTCTCGTGCCCGGGGCCCGCACCCTCGCCGGGCGCTACCGCCTCGACCGCTGCCTGGCCGTGGGCGGGATGGCCGAGGTGTGGGTCGCCGCCGACGTCGTGCTCGACCGTGAGGTCGCAGTGAAGCTCCTGAAGCCGGCGCTGGCCGACAACCCGCGCCTGGTCGAGCGGTTCCGGCGCGAAGCGGTCGCCGTGGCTCGCCTGTCGCACCCGTCCATCGTGTCGGTGTTCGACACCGTGCACGACGGCGACATCGAGGCCGTCGTCATGGAGCTCGTGCCGGGCGAGACGCTGCGGCATCGGCTCGATCGCGACGGTCGCCTCTCCGTCGCGCTCACGGCACAGGTCGGCATCGCCGTCGCCGACGCCTTGACCGCAGCCCACCAGGCGCGCATCGTGCACCGCGACATCAAGCCGGGCAACGTGCTGATGGAGCCGGAGGGACGCATCCTGCTCACCGACTTCGGCATCGCCAAGGCGCTCCAGCAGACCGAAGATCTCACGAGCGACGACATGCTGATGGGTACGGCCAAGTACCTGTCGCCGGAGCAGGTGCTCGGCCTGCCCATCGACAGCCGGGCCGATCTGTACTCGCTCGGCGTGGTCCTCTACGAGTGCCTGACGGGCCAAGCGCCGTTCCACGCCGACACCGACGCCGCCACGGCGATGGCCCGGCTGCAGCGCGAACCCGTGCCCATACGCCAGATCCGTCCAGGTGTGCCCCGCGCCATGGACGAGCTCGTGATGCGGCTGCTGTCGCGCGACGCCGACGACCGGCCTCGCAACGCTGCGCTGGTGCGGGACGCGCTGGTGCGGATCCTCGAGAGCGGCGGCGAGGACGACTCGACCCTCGTCGTGCCACGCGACAGCACCCCCGACATCGGCATCCCGCGGCCCGACGGCAGCGGTCCGCCGGCCGGTGACGATCCCACGTATCCCGGCGCCCTCGTCGGGGAGCGCTCGCCGCGCCACTTCCTCGTGTCGATCGTCGTGCTGTGCGCCCTCGCCGCTGCTCTCGCCGGGCTGGGCGCGCTGTTCTTCAGCACCGGCACCGGAGCCCGGCTGGTCGACTCGGCCCGCAACGTGCTCGGTCGCGGGACCAGCTCCACCACCACCACGACGACCCCGGTGCCGCCGCCCGTCGCGCCGGCGATGATCGTGAGCACGGGCGAGTTCGATCCACCGCCGGGCGGCGACGGGCGCGAGAACCCGAGCCAGACCGGCAATCTCATCGACAAGCAGGACGCGACGGCGTGGTCGACGGTGTGCTACAGCGACCGCGACCTGGCGCCCAAGCCCGGCGTCGGCCTCGTGCTGGAGCTGTCGGGATCGGCGCAAGGGCACACCCTGGTCGTGTCGTCGCCGACGGAAGGCGGGTGGGGCGCCGACGTCTACGTGAGCAGCGCCATCCACGACACCCTGGACGAGTGGGGTCGACCCGTCACGACGGTGCGCGACGCGCCGGCCGGCTCGAGCCGCTTCCAGCTGGGCGACACCGACGGACGCTACGTGCTGCTCTTCATCCGGGAGCTCGGTGCCAGCACGCCGCCGTGCCAGCGGCCATGGCAGCTGCGCATCTCCGAGGTCTCCCTGTCATAGCTCCCTCAGTACCCTGAGCCGATCGACGCCGCTGCTGCCGATGCCGAGCTCGTCGCTGCTGCCCAAGGTGGCGACACGGCCGCGCTCGACGGCCTGTTGCGGGCGCACTACGACAGGGTCTACGCCCTCTGCCGCCGCATCACCGGCAACGACGCCGACGCCGCTGACGCCGCCCAGGACGCGCTGATCGCCATCGTGCGCGGCCTGCCTCGCTTCGACGGGCGGTCGTCGTTCAGCACGTGGGCCTATCGCGTCACGTCGAACGCCTGCCTCGACGAGCTCCGGCGGCGGCGCCGGCGGCCGGCGGTCGGCGTGGCGGCCGACGACGGGCGGGCCGAGGCCGGCGAACCGGGCGTCGCCATCGACACCACGGTGGCCGATCGAGTCAGCCTGGACGAGGCGCTCGCCCGACTGCCCGACGACTACCGGGTCGCCGTCGTGCTGCGCGACGTGGCCGATCTCGACTACGCCGAGATCGCCGCCGCGCTCGACATCCCACCGGGCACCGTCCGGTCCCGCATCGCACGGGGCCGCGCCGCGCTGGCCGCCTCCCTCGGCGGGAACCGCGCCGGCGCCCCCCGACGTCCAAGTCCACAGCCATGAGCGACCCGATCCGCCCGCCTGCCGACGAGCTCGACGAGCTCGCCAGCGCCTACCTCGACGGCGAGGTGACGCCCGAGGAGCGCGCCAGGGTGGAAGCCGATCCCGATCTCCTCGCTCGGGTGGGCGAGCTCGGTGCCGTGCGATCGGCACTGGCGGCGCCGCGGGGACCGGCTGACGACGCCGCCCGAGAACGAGCCGTCGTCGAGGCCATGGCTGCCGCCGGGCCCAGCCCGGTCGTTCCGCTCGACCGCCATCGGTCGCGCCGGCGTCTCGCCGTGGTCGGTGCCGTGGCCGCGGCGATCCTCGCCGTGGTGCTCGTCACGGTGGTGACGACGCAGCCCGCGGGTCACGACAGCACGAGCCCGGCCAGCCTCGACACGGCGGCCCGGGACGCCGGCGGAGGAGGCGCGGCCACGATCGCCGGCGGGTCGGTGCCGCCGTTCGAGGCCGCCACCGCCACACCCACGAC
>JBKOXV010000321.1:0-9243 GCA_046725105.1 bacterium
GGGGAAAGGAGCGGAGATTCCGGCTCGCTCGAGAGCCTCGACGAGAGGCGGAGGGAGCCCGAGATCCGCGAAAGTCGAGATGATCGGTTCGGTTGCTGTCATGGATGATTCGCGATGTCCGGGTCGGCCGGTCTCGGGAGATGGCCTGACCCGAAGGTCAAGGCTAGCGGGCCGCGACCTGATCCGTAGGGATCATCCTGGCGCGAGGCGCGACGACGTGCCCAAGGTCACGTCTGCGGTGCGCCGCACGCCGTAACGGCGCCAGGAAGGGCGCTCAGATCGGCCGGACGTTGCGGGCTTGGTCCCCCTTGTCGCCCGCGGTCACCTCGAACTCCACCCGCTGACCTTCCGTGAGGGTGCGGAAGCCGTTCATCTGAATTGCCGAGTGGTGCACGAACACGTCAGGACCTTCGTCACGAGCGATGAACCCGTAGCCCTTGTCGTTGTTGAACCACTTCACCGTGCCCGTCGCCACGACCGAGCCCCACTTTCTTCGTCCGGGCCACGCTGTATGGCCCAAGCAAACGGCACCATAGCGGGCGCCGCGGGCCGGCGCGTGAAAGGGCGGTGACAGCGGGAGCCACCCCGGGGGGCCTTCGGCACCGTACACTCTCCGGCGCGGCGGCGAGCGGAGCACACCCTGGAGGATCTGCTCGTGTGCGACGCCTGCGACCGGCCACTCGATCGACGTCGCTTCCTGCGCCATCTCGTCACCGGCGGCACGTTGGCCGCCACCGGCGTGCTGTGGGACACGTGGAGTCCCGCCGGCGCGGCCGGCCCGCCTTTCGAGGCGCTGCCGTTCGGCGAAGAGCGCCTGCCGAGCACCCGCCCCGCCCCGGCGGCGCCCGTGCCGCCGCCGGCGGCCACGAAAGTCTCCACGCCGCGCATCATCACGAGAGCGGAATGGGGCGCCGACGAGTCGCTGCGGACGTCGGGGCGCGCCTTCCTTCCGATCCGCAAACTGGTCGTGCACCACTCGGCGTCGGCCAACAACCCGCCGAACCCGGCGTCGGTGGTCCGCGAGATCTACAAGTACCACGTCGTCGATCGAGGCTACGCCGACATCGGGTACAACTTCGTGATCGACCATCGCGGCAACATCTACGAAGGTCGATGGGCGCGCGAGTACGCGCCCGGTGAGCTCCACGACGGCGAGGACGAAAACGGCCTCGGCGTGATGGCGGCCCATGCCGAAGGTGTCAATGCGGGAAGCTGCGGCGTGGTGCTGATCGGAAACTTCACCTCGACCCGCCCCACGAACGCGGCGATGAACGCGCTCATCCAACTCCTGGCCTGGAAGGCGGCCCGCCATCGCATCGACGCGTGGAAGTCGGAGCCGTACGTGGGGCTCTTCGGCACCACGCGCGTGTTCCCGAACATCGCGGCGCACCGGTCCGTCGGGATGACGGCCTGCCCGGGTAACGGCCTGGCGCGACAGATGGATGCCATCCGCGGCTCGGTTGCGTCACTCGCCGGCGGCTTCGCCGCCCAGGCGATCGACATGTCCAAGGCGGTCCGCTACCGCAACCTTTCACCCATCACGCCAGAGTCGCCGTCGGGCGACGACGTGCGTCCGCAGTCCACGACGTCGACATCGGAGGCGCCGAGCTCGGCGACCCCGTCACTCGGAACGCTGCTCGGGTACCGGGTGCTGGCGACGGGTGGGAACCTGACGACGCTCGGGCGGGCGACCAAGTTCGGCTCGCCGGCGGCGCGCGGTGCCACCGGAACGGTGGCCATCGCCTACGGACCGCAGCAGTCGTACTGGACGGTCGACGGGCAAGGCAACGTGCTCGCCTTCGGCGGCGCCAAGGTGTTCGGGTCGCTGGCCGGCACGGGTGAGAAGAACCCGGTGGTCGATCTGGCTGCCACTCGCGCCGGCGACGGGTACTGGATGCTCACGGCGGCCGGCGGGGTGTGGGCCTTCGGCGCCGCCCAGTGGTTCGGCTCGGTGGCCCGCTCGAGCCCCGGCGCCGGTGGCGTGCGCCTCCATCCCACCCCGTCCGGCCAGGGCTACTGGATCCTGGGCGGCAACGGCGGCGTCTACACCTTCGGCGACGCCGGCTGGTTCGGCTCGGCGGCCAAGTCGGGCGTCGGCGGCGCCGTCGACCTCTGGCCGACGCCGTCGGGTCAGGGCTACTGGATCCTGGCCGGCAACGGCCAGGTACTCGCCTTCGGCGATGCCACGCAGAAGGGCAACATGTCGAGCCTCGGGGTGAAGTGGACCCAACCCGCCGTCGCCATCCTGGGTGCGCCCGACGGCCGGGGCTACCACGTGATGTCGGCCGACGGGGGCGTCTACACCTTCGGCAGCGCCCCGTTCTTCGGCAGCCTGGCCGGCAGCGGGCGCCAGGCGGTCGGGATCACCCCCGCCTTCAAATAGCGGTTGCGTTACAACTTTGACGGCACCCTGGGTGGCTTTCGCCGCGCCCCTTACGCTTCGCCGCCGTGGATCGGCGGAGGTTTCTCGCCATGCTCGGAGTGGGCGGGGCCGCCGTGGGCGGGGGCCTGGTCGGCTCGACCGTGGAGTCGGCCGCCACGTCGGCGTCGCGCCAGTCCGTGCGCGAGGACGGCATGTACGCCGCCGGGCCCCGCGGCCAACAGCACGTGCTGTGGTCGGTCGACACCACTCGGCGGATCGCCGCCCTCACCTTCGACGACGGGCCCACGCCGGTCTTCACCCCACCGGTCCTCGACGTGCTGGCCGGCGCCGGCGTGCCCGCCACCTTCTTCATGATCGGCACCCTGGTCCACCAGTACCCCTCGATCGCCCGTCGGGTGGCGGCGGCCGGGCACGAGATCGGCAACCACAGCTGGAGCCACGTCAGCGCTCCCACGGCGTCGGACCGCACGAACGTGGGCGAGATCGACCGGGCCACAGAACTCATCACCTCCGTCACGGGCACCACGCCGCGGTGGTACCGGCCGCCCCGGGGCATGCTCGTCGGTTCGGCCGTACGGCGGGCCTTCGAGCGGGGGCAGGGCGTGGCGATGTGGTCGGTCACACGAGGTCCGGCCCGCATCTCCGACAGCGAGGTAGCCGGGGTGCGCCGGCACCTCGTCGAGTCGATGCACCCGGGAGCGGTCGTCGACCTGCACGACGGCGTGGGCTCGTCGGCCTTCGGCGGTGTCGACGGCTACAGCGCCAGCCTCACCCGCCGGCGCCAGGCCGAGATCGAGGCCCTGCCCGACGTGCTGGCGGCATGGAAAGCCGCCGGCTACTCGCTGGTCACCCTTTCGGAGTTGGCCGCCGTCTAGCTTCGCCGCCCAGTGATCAAGTACCTGGGGTCGAAGCGCCGCCTCGTCCCCGTGCTGGCGGCCATCCGCTCGATCAGCGGCGCCCGCTCCGCCGTCGACCTCTTCTCCGGTACGACGCGCGTCGCCCAGGCCTGGCGCGCCGCCGGCGCCGTGGTGACGGCCGTCGACTCGGCCCGATACGCCGAGGCCTTCGCCCGGACATACGTGGCGACGGAGCTCACCGCCGAGCGCCGGCGCATCCTCGCCCAGGCGCTGGACAGCCTGCGAGCGGTGCGCCCGTCGGACGGCTACGTCACCGAGGTGTTCTGCCGGCAGGCCCGCTATTTCCAGCCGGCCAACGGCGCCCGCATCGATGCCATGCGCGACGCCATCGCCGCCGACCACGCCGGCACGTGGCTCGAACCCGTGCTCCTGACGGCGCTCATCGAGGCGGCCGACCGCGTCGACTCGACCACTGGTCTTCAGATGGCCTACCTGAAGGAGTGGGCGCCGCGAGCAGCCAAGCCCCTCGAGCTGCGGGCGCCGGCCATCCCGGCTGGTCCGGCCGGCGCCGCCGTCAGGGCCGACGCGTGTGAGGTCGTGATGGGGCTGCCGGCCGTCGACCTCGCCTACCTCGACCCGCCGTACAACCAGCACCGCTACACCGCCAACTACCACGTGTGGGAGACCATCGCCGCCTGGGACGCCCCGGCGCACTACGGCGTGGCGTGCAAGCGGGTCGACCTGCAGGACCCCTCCACGCGCAGCGTCTTCAACGACCGGCGCCGGATGCCGGCCGCCCTGCGCGACTGCGTCAAGGGGGTTGCCGCCGCCGTGATCGCCGTCTCGTACAACGACGAAGCGTGGGTGTCGCTCGACGAGCTGGTCGACATGTGCTCGGCGCGCGGCCCCGTGATCGTGCTGGCCTTCGGCTCCCGCCGCTATGTCGGCGCCACCATCGGCATCCACAACCCGGCCGGCGAGAAGGTCGGACGGGTGTCCCACGTGCACAACACCGAGTACGTCGTCGTCGCCGGCGACCTCTCCCCCTCCCGACGCCGCGCCCTCCGCCGCCTCGCCCCCGCCTGACCGCCCGCCCGCGACCTTTCAGCCGGCGAGGAGGCGCTCGACGGTGCGTGCCGCCCGCTGGCGGCGCGTCTCGGCCTTCTTGGCCTCGGCGACGTAGCGGGCCTGCTCGCGGCGGTGCGTGAACGAGAGGGCGTCGAAGCGCGCCGCCGCCGCGGGTGAGGCCGCCAGGGCGGCGGCCAGCTCGGCCGGCACGTCGACCTCTCGCTCGGCCGTGTCGCGCTCGAGCACGACGGCCACGGTGTCGCCGACGTCGACTCCGGCCTCACGCCGGATCGACTTCAGGATGCCGACGCAGAACGTGCCGTCGCCCATCGGCATCGTCGACCCGGTGTACGGGATGCCGTTGAACGTCGCCCGGACGGGAAAACGGGCGCGTGTGGCGAACACCGACGCCGCGTCGCCCGGCAGCCGTACGAATGCTCCGCCTCCGTCGGCCGCCTCGATGACGGCGTCGAAGGCCAGCCGCTCTGGCACCGGGACAGCGTAGGGTGATGGCAGTGGCGGTCCGTGACCGGGACGTGGGCGAGCTGGCTCGCCGGCTGGCCCGCCTCACCCGCCCGAGCCTGGCCGGCCGGGTCCGCCAACGGCTCGATCCCAACGAGCTGCTGATGGGCTGGGCGGTCCGCCGGCCCGACTTCAGGGTGTCGCTGTTCCGCTTCGTCGATGCCCTGCCGGCGTGCCGCACCGCCGCCGACGTCATGGACCACCTCGAGGGTTATCTCGACGTGCCGGCCAGTCCGCGGCTCGTCCGGGCCGGCCTTCGGGCCGCCGAGGTGGTGCCGGGCGGCGGCCCCGTGGCCGCCGCCGTGGCTCGGAGCGGGGTTCGCCGCATGGCGCGGCGGTTCATCGCCGGCCAGTCCGCCGCCGAGGCCACCGAGGCCCTCGCCGACCTGTGGCACCACGGGTTCGCCGCCAGCGTCGATCTCCTGGGCGAGAAGACCGTCACCCTGGCCGACGCCGACCGCTACGCCGCTCGGGTGATGGACCTGGTGACGACGGCCACTGCCGCCGCCCCGGACTGGCCCGCCGACGAGCGCCTCGAGCACGACCCGTGGGGAGCGCTTCCCCGCATCAACGTCTCGATCAAAGCCACGGCGCTGGCACCGCTCCTGACGCCCTACACGCTCACGGCCGGCATCGACCAGGCGCTGGAGCGGCTGGCGACGATCCTCGACCACGCCCGCCGGTCGGGCGCCACCATCAACATCGACAGTGAGCAGGACGAGGTGAAGGACCCGACCTTCGCCCTCGTGCGGGAGATCGGGAGGGCCTATCCGGACGGCCCGCAGCTCGGCTGCGTGGTGCAGGCCTACCGCACCGACGCCTACGACGACCTCCAGTCGCTCATCGCGTGGAGCGCCGCCACACTGCGCCGCCCGCTGCAGATCCGGCTGGTGAAGGGAGCGTACTGGGACGCCGAGACGATCACCGCCCGCGCCCACCGGTGGGTGCCGCCGGTGTGGCAGGCCAAGCCGGACTCCGACGCGAACTACGAAGGCTGCGCCCACCTCATGGTCGAGCATGCCGGCGAGATCCGCCCCGCCTTCGCCAGCCACAACCTGCGCAGCCTGGCCTACGCCCTCACCGCCGCCGACCGGGCCGGCCTGGCGCCCGGCGCCGTCGAGGCCCAGGTCCTGTACGGCATGGCGGTGCCGCTGCACGCCGCTCTCCGCGACCTCGGCGTGCGCACCCGCGTCTACGTCCCCGTCGGCGAGCTCGTGCCCGGGATGGCCTACCTCGTGCGGCGGCTGCTCGAGAACACGTCGAACGACAGCTTCGTGCGGCTCCAGTACTTCGACGGCGCCGCGCTGGACGCCCTCGTCGCGCCGCCGCCCCGGGAACCGTCTCCACCCCCGCCGCCACGCGTCGCGCCCACCGACCCGGACACGCCCGGTCCGTTCGTCAACGAGCCCGACGCCGAGCTGCGCCGGCCCGCCGTGCGCGACCGCGTGGTCGCCGCCGTGCCGGCGACGGCCACGGGGTTCTCGGTGCCCGTCCGCATCGGCGGCGAGGAACGGACCACCGGTGAGCACTTGGTGTCGACGGACCCGGGACGCACCAGCACCGAGATCTGCCGGGCCACACTGGCCACCACCGACGACGTGGACCGCGCCGTGGAGACCGCACATGCCGCCTTTGCGGCGTGGTCGGATCGTCCGGCCCGGAACCGCGCCGCCGTCCTGTTCCGCGCCGCCGCCCTGCTGCGCGACCGCCGCGACGCCCTCGTCGGCCTCATGGTGCTCGAGGCGGGCAAGCCCATCCCCGAGGCCGACGCCGAAGTCTCCGAGGCCATCGACTTCTGCGAGTACTACGGGCGCGCCGCCCTACGCCTGGCCGACGAAGCGCCCGTGCTCGACGTGCCGGGCGAGTCGAACCGCTACACGTACCAGGCTCGCGGCGTTGGGGTCGTGATCTCGCCGTGGAACTTCCCGCTCGCCATTCCGATGGGGATGGTGACCGCCCAGCTGGTGGCGGGCAACCCTGTCGTCTTCAAGCCGGCCGAGCAGACGCCGGGCGTGGCGTGGCGCATGGTGCAGGTCCTGCACGGCGCCGGCGTGCCCGACGACGTGCTTGCCTTCCTGCCCGGCATCGGCGAGGACGTCGGCCCTGCCCTGGTCGAGCACCCGCGGGTGGCATCGATCACGTTCACCGGCTCCAAGGCGGTCGGCCTGGAGATCATCGAGCGAGCCGCCGTGGTCCGGCCCGGCCAACGCCACGTGAAGCGGGTGACGGCGGAGATGGGCGGCAAGAACGCCATCGTGGTCGATGCCGACGCCGACCTCGACGAGGCAGTTCCGGCCATCGTGCACTCGGCGTTCTCCTACGCCGGCCAGAAATGCTCGGCGGCGTCGCGCCTGATCGTGGTGCAGCAGCGGTTCGACGAGCTGATCGACCGCCTCGCCGGCGCCATCGATCTCGTCGTCCTCGGCCACCCGTCGGACATCGCCACCAAGGTCGGGCCGCTGATCGACGAGCCGGCCCTGCGCCGTGTCGAGCGCTACCAGGCGCTCGCCCACAAAGAGGCCACCGTGGTGACCCAGCGCAAGGATGTCCCGGCCGGCGGCTGGTACGCCGGGCCGATGCTGTGCGTGGCACCACCCGACCATGCCCTCGCCCACGACGAGATCTTCGGGCCGCTGCTGACGGCGATGCCCGCCGTCGACCTCGACGAGGCGGTCGCGCTGGCCAACGACACCGAGTACGCCCTCACCGGCGGCGTGTTCTCGCGGTCGCCGGCGACGATCGAACGGCTGGGACGCCAGCTGCGGGCCGGCAACGTGTACGTCAACCGTCACATCGTCGGCGCCGTCGTGGGGCGCCAGCCCTTCGGCGGCTACGGGCTGTCCGGTGTCGGGTCGAAGGCGGGCGGCCCCGACTACCTCCACCAGTTCGTCGAACCGCGCGCCGTCACGGAGAACACCCTGCGGCAGGGATTCGCGCCGGAGGCAGACTGACTCGTGCCCTCTGACGAGCCGCTGTGGGTTCCCAAACACGTCGCCGCCAGCCGCATGGACGTCTTCCGCCACACTGTGGCGGCGCGCTTCGACGCCGACGTGCCCGACAGCGTGGCTCTGCACCGCTGGAGCGTCGACCATCCCGGCCCCTTCTGGGACGCCGTCTGGGACGACTGCGGCGTCGTCGGCACGAAAGGCGCCACCGCCTACGACGCCGGCGACGGCTCGATCACCGGCGCCCGCTTCTTCCCCGACGGCCGGCTGAACTTCGCCGAGAACCTGCTGGCCGGGCCGCGGGACGCCAGTGAGATCGCCATCTCCTTCTTCCGGGAGGACGGCGAGCGGCGCCAGCTCTCCTGGGAACAGCTCCGGGCCAACGTCGCCGCCACCGCCGCCGCCTTGCGCGCCGACGGACTGCAGCCCGGCGACCGGGTGGCGGCCTGGATGCCGAACCTGCCCGAGACCGTCGTGATGATGCTGGCGGCGACGGCGGTCGGCGCCGTGTTCTCATCGACGTCGGCCGACTTCGGCGTGGCCGGCGTGGTCGACCGCTTCGGTCAGATCGAGCCCACCGTGCTCCTCGCCAGCGACGGCTACACCTACGGCGGCCAGCGCTTCGAGTGCCTCAGCCGGCTGGCCGAGATCCGAGCGGCGCTGCCGTCGGTCCGCGACACCGTGGTGGTCGGCAACCTCGCCGACGAACCCGACCTGGCGGGCATCGCCGGCGCCCGCTCGTTCGCCGCCTACACGGCCGCGCACGGCGACGCCGAGTTGTCGTTCGAGCGCCTGCCCTTCGACCATCCCGGCTTCATCCTCTACTCGTCCGGCACGACGGGCGTCCCGAAGTGCATCGTCCACCGCGCCGGCGGTGTGCTGCTGATGCACCTGAAAGAGCACCAGCTCCACTGCGACGTCAAGCCGAGCGATCGAGTCTTCTACTTCACGACGTGCGGCTGGATGATGTGGAACTGGCTCACGTCGGCGCTGGCGTCGAAAGCCGGCATCGTGCTGTTCGACGGCAGCCCGGTCTTCCCCCGGCCGACGACGCTGTTCGACGTGGCCGACCGCTACGACGTGACCCTGTTCGGCACGTCGGCGAAGTTCCTCGACAGCGTGCGCAAGGTGCGTGTCGCGCCGCGCCGGTCGCACCGGCTCACCAGCCTGCGGGCGATCACGTCGACGGGCTCGCCCCTGGCGCCCGAAGGCTTCGAGTACGTGTACGACAAGGTGAAGCCCGACGTGCACCTGGCGTCCATCTCGGGCGGCACCGACCTGTGCGGCTGCTTCGTGGGCGGCGACCCGACGCGCCCGGTGTGGGCGGGCGAGATCCAGGGCCCGATGCTGGGCATGGCCGTCGACGTGTTCGGCGACGATGGCCGGCCGCTCCCGTCGGGCACGGGCGAGCTCGTCTGCACCCGGCCTTTTCCCTCGCAGCCGTTGGGGTTCTGGGGCGACGCCGACG
>JBKOXV010000275.1:0-8506 GCA_046725105.1 bacterium
GTTGCGTTCCTTTCAGTCATTCCTTCATTCGTTCTGTCGAACCGTCTCATGGTCAGTAACGATATATCGCAACCGATTGCGATACCACACGATGTGACGCACTTCACGACTCCCCCCGGGTTCTGACGACGCCGGGGGCGCGTTTCGCGCCCGAATCCTCGTCAGAATCCTCAGGTCGCCAGCTCGCGCTCCAGTGGGGTGCGGAAGCGGGGCGTGATCCGGACGGGACGGAGCCAGGTGGTGAGGGCGTCGGCGGCGGTGGCGACGGCCTTGGTGCGGGCGGCGCCGATGTCCTCCAGGAGGCGGAAGGCGACGGTGCCGTCGGCGCGCTGGCCCCAGCCGCCCACGATGCGCCCGTCGCACCACACCGTGGGCCCGATGTTGCCGGAGCGATCGAACAGCGCGGCTCGGTGTTCACCCAGGAACCAGTCGCGCCCGGCCCATCCCATCGGGGTCGGGTCGAGGCCCGGCAGCAGGGCGACCCACGGCGCCGGCGCCCGCACCGGCCCGAGGTCGTCGGGTAGCACGTAGCCGGTTGCGCCGCCGTCGAGGGCGACTTCGACGGCGTCCACGTCGGCCAGGGCGCGGGTCGTCATGGCGCCCGTCCAGCCCGTCCACCACCGCGCGTCGGCCGCGGTGCCCGGACCGAACGCCCGCAGCCAGCGGCGCAGCAGCTCGGCCCGAGCCTCCTCGGCGGGGATCGACCCGACGCCGTCCGGCACGAACTCCTCCATCGGTGCCCAGCGGTACTGGCTGCTGATCCACGAGCCTCGGGGTCGTGTCCGCACGATGTGGCCCTCCATGGACAGCAGCCACACCACCCGGGTCGTCATGCTGAAGGTGCCGGCCCACTTCTTGCCGGCGCCGAAGCTCACCTGCGCGGCGAGCTCGGGCACGTCCTTCGACAGCTCGGCCCCGGCCGCCTCGCCGCGGGCCACGATGGCCGCGAGGGTTTCCTTCTCGACCCGTCGCAGCCACGCCGCTCCGTCGGTGGCGATGCTGGCTTCCTCCACCATCTGGATGGCCCGCTTGCGCTGCGCCGGCAGGAGCGCCTTGGTGGCGGCGGCGTGCACGACGGGCACGAGATCGACGGGTACCACGAACAGCGTGCGGCGCATCCCCAGCATCCGCACGAGCGTCCAGTCCTTGTACAGGGCGCGCTCGAGCGGCTCGACGTCGGCCATGCCGGTGCGGGCGCGCACCGACAGCACCACGGTGGCCGGGTCGGAGGAGTGAAGAGCGACGAGGTGCTCGGCGACGGCCAGTGGTGTCACCGTCGCCTTCGTGGGAGCGAGCAGATGACGCCGGGCCAGGCGGGCCCGGCGCTCCTCGACGCCGATCCGTCGCGGCGCCTTCGTGGTCAGATCTCCCGAACGGCGCCGGCCAGCTCCCGCCACGCTGCTCTGGGCGGCGAGCCGGGACTGTCGGTGAGCGCCTGGATGCACACGTGGTCGGCGCCGGCGTCGAGGTGGGCCCGGACCCGGCCGACCACGGCGTCGACATCGCCCCAGGCGATCAGCGCGTCGACGAGCCGGTCGCTGCCCGGCTCGGCGATGTCGTCGGCGCCGAAGCCGAGCCGCCGCAGGTTGTTCGTGTAGTTCGGCAGCCGCAGGTAGATGGCCAGGTTCTGGCGGGCGACGGCGCGGGCCCGCTCGGGATCCGCCTCGAGCACCACCTTCTGCTCCGGCGCCAGCAGCGCATCCGGGCCCTTCACCTCGCGGGCCTGTTGCGTGTGCTCGGGCGGGACGAGATACGGATGGGCCCCGGCCGTGCGCGCCGCCGCCAGCTCGAGGACCCGGGGTCCGAGGGCGGCCAGCGCCCGCCGATCCTCGGGCACCGGATGGGCCGCGGCGTCGAGGCCGTCGAGGTATGCGACTACCTTCCCGTAGGGCCGCTCGTATTTCTGGCCGGCCGCCTCGGTCGACACGGCGTGGCCGGCACCGATCCCGAGCAGGAACCGACCGGGGTGGGCAGCCTCGACCCGTGCCGTGGCCTCGGCCACCTCGGCGGACGGGTACAGCCAGACGTTGACGATGCCGGTGGCAAGGACCAGCCGTCGCGACGCGTCGAGGAGCGCCTCGACCAGCGCCAGGTCGCCGTGCGCGCCGCCAATCCACAGTGCGCCGTATCCCAGCTCCTCGAGCTCGGCGACCGCCTCCTTGTTCTCGCCGTCGTCGCGCCACTGCCGGATCGACGACCAGATTCCCACTCGACCGAGATGAACGCTCATGGGGCGAACATAACGTGTGGCGCATGGCCGTCACCCCTGAGCGCGAGGCGATGCTGCGCCGGACGTATGACGCCTTCAACCGCCGCGACGTCGAGGCGGTGCTGGCGACGCTCGACCCCGACGTCGACTGGCCCGACATGATCCAGCACCGCCGCGTCCACGGCCACGACGAGGTGCGGGCCTACTGGGAGACACAGTTCCGTTCCATGGACCCGCACGTCGAGCCGACGGAGATCGCGGGCGACGACGATCGGGTCACGGTCACCGTGCACCAGGTCGTGCGCGACCGGCAGGGCGCCGTCCTGAGCGACAGCTACGTCAACCACGTCTACGCCTTCCGGGGCGACCTCGTCGTGCGCATGGACGTGGAGCCCCTCGACTAGCGATACGTCCAGTCGGGCTGCTTGTGCACCTGGCGCTCGTCGTACACGGCCCGGCCGCCGGCCAGGTCGAGCAGCTTGGGCAGCACCAGCGGTCGCGGGCGCGGGCAGCCCTCCTCCTCGATGTGGGCGACGACCTCCTCGGGGAAGCGCTCGAGCACGCTGGCGATGACGCGCTGCTCCTGGGTGGCGAGGTAACACCGGGCGCCGTCGGTGACGCGCACGAGCCAGCCCTGCATCTGCTCGATGTCGAGCTCGTCGCCGGCGCCCGCCTCGATGCGCTCCAGCCGGCTCGTGATGTCTTCGCTGCCGAGCTTGCACGGCGAGCACTGGCCGCAGGACTCGACGTAGAGGAACCGAGAGACCAGCAGGGCGGCGTTCACCATGCACGCCATGTCGTCGAGCACGAAGAAGCCGGCGGCGCCGAGGCCGGAGCCGGCGTCGCGCATCGCCTCGTAGGACAGACCCACGCCGAGATGGTCGGCGGTCAGTACGGGGTTGGCGACGCCGGAGAAGGCCGCCTTCATCCGGCGGCCGGCGCCCACCCCGCTGCCGACGGCATCGATGGCATCGCCGAGGGGCGTACCCATCTCGAGCTCGCCGACGTCGGGCGCGACGACGTCACCGACCATCGTGCACACGATGGTTCCGGGCGACTCGGCCGTGCCCATCGACCGGAACCAGTCCGGGCCCCGCGCCAGGAGGTGCGGGACGTTCGACAGTGTCGCGGCGTTGTTGACGAGCGTCGGGTTCGACGAGCCCGTGGTGGGCCGGCGGCCGGCGGCCTCCCACCCCTCCTGCGGCCCGCCGGCGAACAGGCCGTGTTCGTAGGGGGCCAGCAGGCGCGGCAACGGCGGCTTGCCCTCGATCACCTCGAGCATGGCCTTCTCCTCGCCGAAGAGGTACTCCTCGGGGCCGCTCACCACGGTGACTTGGCAGTCCTGGCAGATGCCGGCCCGCTGGAACTCCTCGACGGCGCGGGTGACGGCCGCGATCTCCCGCTCGAAGCTCGCCTTCAGGCAGATGAACGCTTCGGCGGCGCTCACGGCGAAGGCGGCGACGATCATGCCCTCGACGAGCTGGTACGGGTTGGCGCGCATCAGCGCCCGGTCCTTGAACGTGGCCGGCTCGCCCTCGGCGGCGTTGCACACGACGTAGCGGGTGCCGGCAGTCCGGCCCGCACCGGCCACGCTGGCCCACTTGCGGCCGGTCGGGAAGCCGGCCCCGCCCCTTCCCCGCAGGCCGGAGCGCTGCATCAGGTCGATGGTCGCTTCGGGACCGATGGACTGGGCTCGTTCGACGCCGAGGCCACCGACGTCGGTGGCCAGCCACTCGTCGATGGAACCGATCGGACGCTCGGGCAGGAGGAAACCAGGCACCGGGCCATTCTTCCGTGCTCGGGTATGTCGTGGAATTGGGGCCGCTTGCCCCTAGGGTGGTGAAGCCGTCGTGAACCGTGAAGGAGCGTGGGCGTGCCGAAGCAGAAGGAAGATGCGATCGTCTTCGAAGGCCAGGCCGAAGAGGCCCTGAAAGGCGGTCATTTCCGCATCATCCTCGACAACGGGCACCCCGTCCTCGGTCACCTCAGCGGCAAGATGCGCAAGAACCGCATCCGCGTGCTTCCGGGCGACCGGGGCCAGGTCGAATTGTCGCCCTACGACCTCACTCGGGCACGCATCACGTTCCGCTACAAGTAGGGCGTTCGAGCGTTCGCGCCGCGTGGTAGCCCCTGCAGGGGCTGCCGCTCAGACACGGAAGCACCCCTCGGCCTCTTGGAGCGACCGAGGGGCGCACTCCGGGCGGATGGACCGTCTGCCATGGAGGCTACCGGGGGGTCATGGCCGTTCCGCCGGCGCGGTGGAAGGTCCGCGTACTGCGTAGAGAGGTCATACGGCCTCTCCCTGCAGCGAACACTTGTACGCTACGATGTGTCGAGGGCAGGATGAACCGAGGAGGTCCCTGCCCATGCCCAGAACCGCCACGTTGCGCCCGCTCACCGCTGACGAGCTCAGCCAGATCCACGTCGCGCTGGCCGCCCGCATCGAGACGCTCGAGCAGGTGGCTGGAGAGGATCCTCAGGCCGGTGTCAGCCCGGATTTGCTCGCCATGCTCCGCGACCTCAACCGTGTCGTCACCGAAGCACGCCGGCCGCTGTGACGGTCCACCGGGCGCCTGGAGGCCGACACGGCGCTCCCCCTCAGCCGCCCTGTCGAGTCCGCCCGGTGGACCTGGATCGCTCAACGCCAGAATGGGAAGGTCGGTTCCCGTGCGACCGAGTTCGCGCCCTTCAGCACCTGGGCACCGGGCGCCCTCGGCCCGGAGCACTATCGCCGGGCGTGACTGTCCCACTCGGATGTCTCGGGCCGACTGCCGCTCTTGGCGAGTCCCCGGCTGATGATGTAGGCGGCGCCGAGCACCGTGCAGAGCAGGCAGGCCCGGAAGAGGTCCAGCGACAGATCCGATGACGCGTTGTAGACGATGATCAGTGCGACGACTCCAACGATGGCGGCCCAGAGTTCTGTCGTCTTGAACGACGCCTTGGTTTCGTCCGCGACCCACTGGCGCTGGTAGGGGGTGGCTTCGGTTTCCGATCGAATGCCCGTGGGGACGGGCCGATCTGTCTCTCGCATGGTCATGGTCGAGTCCTTTGTGTCGGTGGGACCAAGACATACCCGCACCGTGCGGACCCAGACTCGCCCAAATGGGTGGAAATGACGTTGCGGCCCAGTGATTGGACGGGCAAGGGCCCCGGCCGAGGCCGAGGGCCGTGGGTTCAGCGCGCCCGCGGAGGCGACGGCCAGAGGCCGCCGCTCATTCGGATACGGGCGAAACTTCGCGGCAAGTAGCCGTCACGACCGGCCGAGTCGGGCCGCCAGCAGCTGCTTGCCCTGTTCGGCCCCTTTGCGGCTCTCCGCCTGAGCCTTGCGGAACAGCTCGGCCAGCTCGTTGTCGTTGTGCCGTTCGGCGTCCTTGATGTACGTCTCGAGCCGAAGGGCGTTGGACAGACACACCTCGGTGAACCAGATCAGGTCGTAATCCTTGTCGGCGGTGCCGGTGACGGCGCCGGTCTCGGTATCGGCCATGCTCATGGCGCGGACCTCCTCACGTTCGACGAGCGCGTCGTACCCGGTGCGCAGGTGGTCAAACATCCCGGACTACCGTCAGTCGTCGCGCAGCACTCCGGACCGGATGCCCTCGGCCGGGTCGCGCCAAATGGCCATCGCGGTGTTCATAGGCAGGAACCCGAGCTTGCGATAGAAGCCCTCCCGGCCTGGATTGGCGTACAGGATGATCTTCTTGTGGCCGTCGGCCAGCTCGACCAGCCGGCGCACGATCGCCTGGCCGAGACCGCGTCCCTGCCAGTCGGGGTGGACGGCGATGTCGGCGATGTAGGCGGCGTCGAGCCCGTCGGCCAGCACCCGCCCGGCGCCCACGAGGACGTCGCCGTCGTAGGCGAAGCACTTGTAGCGGCTGTTGCCCACAACCGTCTTGAGGGCTTCCGGTGGCTTGTCGCCGAGCGGGGCGATCCGGTACAGGTTCGAGAGCTCGACCCAGTCGATCGACGCGTCGTCGAGGACCCACGTGTACTCAGCCATGGCCGCGAGTCTCCTCCCTCACTCCCGCGCACGTGACGGTTTTCCACCGCAGTGGTGGAAAGGCGTCACCTCGGGCGGGACCAGCGTGCGGTGATCACTTCGGTGGGAGCGTGCGGACGTGGGTGATGCACTCGTCGACCCACGCCGTGAAGGTGTCGTCGTCCTCCAGCGCCGACGGTGCCACCGTGACCATGCCCTTGGCGGTGCGGCTGCCCATCGTGAAGGCCTGGGCGCCGGGGCGGCGGAGAGCGTCCTCGAAGGCGTCCTGGCCGACACGGGCGCACAGTTCGTCGCCCACCACGCCGACGCACAGGTTGCCGTCGACCATGAACGACAGGCCGCCGAACATCTTCTTCTCTACGACTCCGGGCTGGCCGGTGAGGTGTTGGCGGATGCGCTCGGCGAGGCCCTCGTCGTACGCCACGAGGATGAGGCTACGCCTCCCTCGACGGCTCAGCGCTCGACGACTGACGCTCGCAGCTTCGCCTTCTCGACCTTGCCCATGGCGTTGCGGGGCAGGGCGTCGACCACCACGACCCGCTTGGGGACCTTGAAGGCCGCCAGGCGACGGCGCGCCTCGTGCTGCAGGGAGTCGGCATCGAGGGAGACGCCCGGCTCGGCGATCACCACCGCCACGACGGCCTCCCCGAAATCGGGATCGGGAACGCCGACGACGGCGCTTTCGACCACCCCGGGCAGCTCGTCGAGCACCTCTTCGACCTCCTTTGGGTACACGTTCAGGCCGCCCGAGATGATGAGGTCCCTCGATCGGCCGACGATGTGGAGGTACCCGTCGGCGTCGAACGTTCCCATGTCGCCGGTGCAGAAGAATCCGTCCGGGGTGAACTCCGCCGCCGTGAGCTCGGGCCGCTTCCAGTAGCCGGCGAACACGTTCGGTCCCCGCACCTCGATGCCGCCGATCTCGTCCTCGCCGGTGACACGCACCTCGACGCCGGGCAGCGGGAATCCGACGGTCCCGGGCCGGCGCTCGCCGTCGAGCGGGTTCGACGTGATCATCGACGTCTCGGTCATGCCGTAGCGCTCGAGGATGGCGTGGCCGGTGCGCGCCCGGAACTCGTCGTGGGTCGACGCCAGCAGCGGGGCCGATCCCGAGATGAAGAGGCGCATCGAGCGGCAGCACTCGGCGTCGAAGGCGGGCTCGGCGAGGAGCCGGCTGTAGAAGGTCGGAACCCCCATGAAGACGGTGCAACGGGGCAGGTGCGCGAGCACGCTGGCCGTGTCGAAGCGCGGGAGGAACACCATGCCGGTGCCGTTGGCCAGCACGCAGTTGGTGGCCACGAACAGCCCGTGGGTGTGGAAGATCGGCAGGGCGTGCAGCAGGACGTCGTCGGGTCGGAAGCCCCAGATCCGGTGGAGGGCCTCGGCGTTCGACGCCAGGTTGCGGTGCGTGAGCATCGCCCCCTTCGGCTTGCCCGTCGTGCCGCTCGTGTAGAGGATCGCCGCCACGTCGTCGGGCTGGGGGACGACGTCGTCGAAGTCGTCCGGTTGCTCCGCCGCCAGGCCGGCCACTGCCTCCATCGTGAGCGCCGACGAACGAGCTCGCGCCGGATCCTGGACGAGCACGGACGGCTCGGCGTCGCCGACGAGGTAGGCGACCTCCTCGTCGGTGTAGGCCGGGTTCATCGGGAGCAGCGCCGCCCCGGTCCGGACGCACGCCAGGTAGAGGAGGATCATCGCCGGTGACTTCTCGACCTGGACGGCCACGCGGTCGCCGGGGCGCACGCCGAGCGCGCGCAAGGCATGGGCGACGCGGGCCGATCCGACCGCGGCGGCGCCGTAGGTGACCGGCGGTCCTTCCGGCAACTCCATGAACACGCCGGCGTCGTCGGGACGGCGCGCTGCGAACAGCTCGGGCAGCGTGTCCGTCACGAGCCCTCGCGCAGGAAGGCGATGACGCCGGGGACGGCGGCTGGGTCCTGCGCAATGAAGAGGTGACCGCCCTCGTACACCCGAAGCTCCGCTCCGGGAACACGCGTGGCGATGGCGGCGCCGTTGGCAACGGGAGCGATCCCATCGAACTGCCCCGACGCCACGAGCGTGGGGCACGTGATGCGGTCGAGGCGCTCCCAGACGTCGTGGTACCGCCGCGCTTCCAGCTGCTCGCGTGCCCCCCGCTCGTGCTCGGCGTCGTCGACGGCGACCCGCCGGCCGATGATGACTTCGGCCAGGAGCCGGTCCCCGTCGTGGGTGGCGAGCCACTCGTCGGTGAACCTCGTGTCGAGGAGACGCCGGGAGAGAGCGATCCGTTCGGCGTCGGGCAGAGCGGCCACCTCGTGGAG
>JBKOXV010000134.1:0-10873 GCA_046725105.1 bacterium
GCCGTAGCCGCCGCCGCCAGCGGAGCCGGCTCGAGCTCGTCGCCGTAGGCAGGGAAGGTCTCGAGGCCCTCCCAGAGGGCGTCGATCGGTGCCGGTGGCTCGGTGCCGTTACGCAAGGCATAGACGACGGCGGCCAGGAGCTCGTCGGCGTCGACGCCGTCGGGTCGGCGGAAGCTCGCCACCGGGTGGAGCCGCCACTCGAGCACCTCGCCGCCCGGCCCGTCGGCGCGGAGCCAGACCTGGGCGCCGTTCAGGTAGGCGTCGACGGGTTCGCCAAAGGCGTTGTCGAGGGCGAGGAGCAGTTCGCTGGTGAGGCGCCAGACGGCCGCCGCCACCACCTCGGCCACTAGTCCCGGCCCTGGTCCCGCAGGAAGCGCTCGACGTCTTCGACGAACTGTTCCACGGTGGCGTCCTCGGCCGCGGGTTCGGCGTCGTCGTCGTCATCGTCGTCGTCGCTGTAGGTCTCGAGCCGGCTGACGTAGCCGGCCAGGTCGTCGTCGCTGGCGACGAGCTCGGCAACCTCGGTCTCGTACTCGGCCACGGCGGCGTCGAGCGTGCCTGGTGCCGCCGGGGTGCCGACGATGGCGGCGGCCCGCTCGACGAGGGCCAGCGCTGCTTTCGGCGACGCGATGCCGGGCGCGTACGCAGGGACGGCAGCCCACAGCGAGGCCGACGGCAGGCCGGCGTGGCTGCACGCGTCGTTCAGCGCGCCCAGGATGCCGGTCGGTCCCTCGTACCGGGAGCGGGCCAGCTGGAAGCGGTCGATCAGCGCCTGGTCGGTGGCGGTGCCGATCATGGAGACGGGCCGGGTGTGCACCACATCGGCGAGGAGGGCGCCGAGGGTGAGGACGAGCGACGCATGCAGCTCGGTCGCGATGGCGGCGATCTGCCGGCAGAAGGTTCGCCATCGAAGTTGTGGCTCGGCGCCGACGAGTAGGAGCACGTCGCCGCCCGGCGTCGACGCCGCCCAGAGCTCGTTGGTCGGCCACACGATCTCCCTCGTGAGGCCGTCCACCAGTCGCACCTGGGGCCGGGTCGTGGCGAAGTCGTAGAACTCCTCCGGGTCGATGGTGGCGACTCGCTCGGCCCGCCACACCTCGATGAGGTGGCGGACGGCCGACGAGGCGGCGTCGCCGGCGTCGTTCCAACCGGTGAAGGCGGCCAGGAGGATGGGCTCCTGCAAGGTGGGGCGAGAGGACCACTGGACGTGCTCCATCGCGAGCACGCTACCGGGGTGTCGTCACCCCGGGGCCGTCGTCGAAGGTGCCGTGGTGGCCGTCGTCGTCGCCGTAGTCGTCGTCGTGTAGGTGGTCGTCGTGGTGGGCGACGTGGTGGCTGACGTGGTGGCTGGGCTCGGGGTCGGCGCCGGCGTGGCCGGACAGCGGTCGTTCACGGCGCCCCTGATGATGTCGATGTCCAATGGCTTCTCGGTGAGCTCGAAGCGCAACTGGGGCGTGGGCCGGCCCCGGGCCGTGACGCCATCGCCGTGGAAGTCCCAGCGCTCGCAGTCGACGCGAGCCCAGTCGATCTCGCCACCGCTGATGCTCAGCGCCACATAGGCGCCGTCGAGGACACTCGCCGTGGCCGAGATCTGGGACGGGTCGGCCAGGATGCGGATCCATGGTGAGGCATACTCCGACTGGATCTGGTCGTCGGTCGCTCGGGTGAGGCCGTCGTCGAGCTCCCTGGCCCGCTCGTAGTCCTTGGCCACGATGGCGGCGTCGAGCTCCTGGATGATGCTGAAGGAACCGTCGACGGGTTCGACCGAGAACTTCTGTGGCGCCGACTGGTGACCGTCGTAGTCGAAGATGACCTCATACTCACCGATGGCGTCGGCGTCACGGGCCAGGAAGGTCCACGTCGCCCTGCCGCCGCCCGCCGCCTTGAAGCTGCGATAGTCCGTGAGCTCACCGCCACCGGGATAGGTGATGAGGGCGGTCACCGCGTTCGGATCGACGCCTTGCACGGTGAAGGTGATCGGCTCGGTGGCGCACGAATCCGCGGAGCAGCTCGTTCGCCCGGGCGACACCTCCAGGGGTGTCAGGGTGGAGGGCGTCGTCGTGGACGTCGCCGAGCTGCCGCCGTCCCACGGCCGCCAGAGCACCAGGGCGACGAGGAGGGCGACGACCAGGCCGGCCACTCCTGCCGCGATGCCGATCTTTCGCCAATCCGGGCCGCCGCCTCCGCCCTCACCGCCGTTTCCGCCGCCGTCGCCGCCGTCGTCGCCGTCGGGGCTCGGTTGTGGGGGCCGCTCGTGGACCTGCACCGAGAGGTGCACGGTCTTGGTGGCGCCGGTGGCGGCGTCGTGGACGAGCACGTCGGCCTCGTTGCCTCCGACTTCGGGATGCAGGTGCATCGTGACGCCGGAGCTGTCCTGGTCGAGCGTGAGCCATGGCGCGGTCGTCTCGGCCCGCCAGTCGAGCGAGCCGCCGCCGCGGTTGATCACGCTGAACCGCTCGGGCGGCCGCGGATCGCCCGACCACACGTCGCCAAGCTCGAACCGCTCCTGGGAGACGTCGAGCTCCGGGGGGCGGGACGGGAGCTCCCTGGTCTTCGGCCGCAACGCCATCGGCACGTCGCCTGTCCCCGAGAACCGCTTCTGGGGCAGCTGCCGTCCTGTCGTCGACAGCTTGGCGTAGACGTAGTTGTAGAGATCGGTCAGCTTCACGAAGCCGTCGTGATCGAGGTCCTCGACGCCGTGGCGAAGGCCGTCGGCCATCGTGGAGGTGAAGATGCTGGCGTGGTTGCGGGCGTCGGTGTCGGACGCCAGCTCCGATGCCCGGACGCTGCTCACCACGAAGCGGCCGGCACCGGCGAGCGGCGGGGCCACCGCACCGCCCTTGAACGCGCCGGCGTGACAGCAGTCGAGGAGGATCACGGTGGCTCCGGCCGCCGACCGGTCGATGCGGCTCGAGACCCAGGAGGCGCCGACGGCCGACGACGCCAGGCGGGTGGTGCGGGTGTCGCGGGCACAGAAGTAGAGCTCGTTGGTCTCGTCGAGCACGCCGTGGCCGCTGTAGTACAGGAGCAGGGTGTCGCGGGCGCTGGCGCTGGCGAGGAAGTCCTCGACCTCAGCCATGATCTCGGACATCTCCCGCTCGGTGACGAGCCGGATGTTGTCGCTGGCGAACAGGCCGACGGCGTCGTCGCAGAGCACGTCGCGCAGCACGGCGGGATCGTTGCGCGGGCCCTCGAGTTCCGGGAGGTTGTCGCGGTCCCTCGGGAAGGTCGAGTTGGCGATCAGGAGGGCCCGGTACGTCTGGTCGCGCATCGGGTCACTTCCTCAGGCGGGCCGTGAGAGCGTCAGTGACCTGGCGCAACGTGCCGTCGTCGAGCTCCGATCCAGCGAACTCGAACTCCTGGAGCTCGCCGCCCTCGCCGAAGGCGACCTTCACCCGACGGTTGGCGGCCCGGCCGATCCAGGCCTTGAAGAACTCGACCGCCGCCGTCATCGCCCCCGCCGACGTCAGCGACAGGATCAGCGAGTCGAGCGCGCCCTTGCTGCCTGGCTGCTGCACGGCCACGACCTGCACGCCGTCGACGGCGTCCTCCAGCTCGCGCCGGAACGTCGCGACCTGGCCCAGCCACCGCTCGTCGTTCGCGTCGAAGCGGTCGCTGGTGGGCTCGATGCGGATCTCGACGTGCTCTGCCACGACGCACCTCCCCGTGCGTCTGGTACGGAGCACGCAGCGTAGTGCGCAGATACCGGTTCCAGGGCTGATGCCTGCCTTCGACGTCTCACGGGGCGTCAGCGACGCTGCCGTTTGCGCCGTGCCGCCGCCACCATCCGGTCCATGCGGGCGGCGAGCTCTCTCTGGTGGCGCGGCGCCAGGTACGCCCGGCCGGCGTAGCGAGCCTGGTACTCGGCCACGCGATCCGGCATGGCCCGGCCCATCCACTCGAACCAGTGCTCCCGCACGCCCGGCCGGAGATGAAGGTACATGGCCGAGACGTAGCTGGCGCCCGCCGCCACGCAGGCCTCGGCCACCTCGGCCAGCTGGTCGTCGTGGTCGGAGAGCCCGGGCAGGACCGGGGCCACGAGGACGCCGCACGGGATGCCGGCCTCGTTGAGGCGGGCCACGGCCTCGACCCGTTGGCGGGGATGGGGTGTGCCCGGCTCGGTGCATCGCCACACGTCCGGGTCGAGAGTGCCGATCGAGAAGCTGGTGCGGACCTGAGTGCGGGCCGCCGCGGCCACCAGGAGGTCGAGGTCGCGGAGGATCAGGGTCGACTTGGTGAGTATCGAGAACGGGTTGGCGGCGTCGCCGAGCGCGCCGACGATGCCCTGCGTCAGGTGGTACTTGCCCTCGGCCCGCTGGTACGGGTCGGTGTTGGTGCCCATGGCGATGGCGTGGCCGCCCCATCGTGGCGCCGCCAGCTCGGCCCGCACCCGCTCCACGGCGTTGACCTTCACCACGATCTTGCGGTCGAAGTCCTCTCCGATGCCGACTCCGAGATAGTCGTGGGTGGGCCGAGCAAAACAGTTGTGGCTGACCACGCCGTCGGCGATGACATCGCCCGTGGTCGTCGTGATGTCGTACATCGGGATCTCGATGCCGAGCGGTTCGATCTCCTTGACCCGCAGGTCCGCCTTTTTCTTGATGGCCTGGCCAAGGGCCGTCCGCTTCTGGGCGATGGCCGGGTCGACCGTGTGGAAGTGGACCGTTCCCAGGAGCTCGTCGTTCAACGTGAGGTGCGGCCGGCGCTGGGGGCCTTGCTGTGCACCGGTGACGTGCTTCCAACCGCGACCCGTGAGAAACCGATGGTCGGCGCTGGCGACGAGCTCGGTCCCGTCCGCCAGCCTGACGCTGTAGGCCGGACGCAGGCTCTCGAATTGATCGAGAACGGTGCTCGAGACGAAACGCCGAGATGCGCCCTGCCGCTCGGTGCCGACGACTGTGTCACCGCGCTCGAGCTCTCGAATCGGTCGGGTTGTGCCGTCCACCATGAGCACCGGCGTGTCGCCCAGGAGGCAGTAGACGCACGCGTGGCTGCAACCTCGGTAGGCGTTGATGGTGTGGGTGAACGGCATCCGGCTGGCCGCCGGCACCTGGTTGATCACCGTGCGGGCGCGCACGTGGAAGAACTCGAGGCCCCGGAACTCGCCCTTCCCGACGTGCCGATCGACCAGCTCCTCGTCGCTGAACAGCGTCCCCTGCGGGTCGTCCTCGACGGTGCGCCACCGCAACATGGGCGCTACGCTAGCGAACGTACGTTCGGGTGTCTACTCCGCTAGGCGAGGTTCGGCCGCCGGTAGTACTCGGAGCCGCCGCCGCCGGCCAGCACGTCGTCCAGCCAGTTGCCGTCGTACACGTCGTTCGGGCCCTGGATGAGGTCGGGCTCGGCGGCGTCGGGCGGCGTCGTGACGAACGTCCACGCCTGGCGTTTGTAGGTCCAGTTCTCGGGGAACAGGCGGTGCGCCTCGCGCCACCACGGGACGGCGGCATCGTGGCCGACGGTGCGCCACAGGTGCTGGCCCAGCTCGAAGCAGGCGGCGGCGCGGGCGTGCTCGATCGGGCGGTCGCCCGAGCGGGCCACCACTTCCTCGGGTGTCAACGCGAAGCGGCTGTCGGCGCCGTGCTCGACCCAGTCCACGATGGCAGCCCGGTAGTCGGCCGACGGATCGTTGATCTTCTTGACTTCATGCAGCATGCGGCCGAGCCGGTCCGGCAAGCCGTCCGGGACGTCCATGTCGCGCAACGGGCTGCGTTCCACGGCGGCCTGCTCGGCCGGCCGGACCAGCGTCCCGGTGTCGTCGATCCAGACGGCCATCGGCACGTTGACGAACCCGAACAGGTCGTCGGTGACATGGGCGGTGTCGATGAGGCTGGGATGGGTGGGATGGGCCGCCTCGATCCAGGGGCGGGCGTTGTCAGGGTTGACGTCGAGGGCGACGGTGACGACGTCGAGCCCCTTCGGGGACAACTCGGCGTGCAGCGCCTGCCACCCGGGCAGGCTCGTCCGGCAGCCTCACCAGCTGGCCCACGCCACGAGCAGCACCTTGCGCCCGTGCAACGACGACAGCTTGAACGGGTTTCCGTCGGCGGTCATCAGTTGCGGGTCGGCCGCAACCGCCGACGCCAGCGCGGCGCCGCCCGACTCCGGCCCGAGCGCCCACAGCCCGTGCGCCTCGTCGTGGACGAGCGGCATCCGGAGGCGATCGGCGACGACCCCGACGTCGAGCGAGCCGCTGCCGAGGTCGGCGCCGGGCGCGGGTACGCACATGTCTGCCTTGCACAATCCCTCGGGCTTGGCAACCCATCCGGTCCGCTGAGCGAAGGCGTCGGCAGCGACGACCAACGAGTCGAGGATCACCGCCTGACCGTAGCCTGAAGCAGTGCGTGCCTGGGCAGTGACCACACCGGGACCGATCGACGGCCGGCCGGTGGCCCTGGTGGACCGGCCGGTGCCCACACCCGGTCCCGGCGAGGTGCGGGTCCGGATCACGGTGTGCGGGGTCTGCCGCACCGACCTGCATCTGGCCGAGGGCGATCTCGTCCCGAAGCGCCCGGGCGTGGTGCTGGGCCACGAAGTCGTCGGCACGGTTGACGCCGTCGGCGCCGGAGCGTCGCGGTTCCAGCTCGGCGAACGGATCGGCATCGCCTGGCTGCGTCATACCTGCGGCGTCTGCCGCTTCTGTACGAGGGGTGACGAGAACCTGTGCGTGGCCCCCCGCTTCACCGGCTGGGACGACGACGGCGGCTACGCCGAGTACGCCGTCGTCGAGGAAGCCTTCGCCTATCACCTTCCGGACGCGTTCGACGACGAGCACGCCGCTCCGCTTCTCTGCGCCGGCATCATCGGGTACCGAGCCCTGCGCCGCTCGATGCTGCCCGCCCGCGGTCGCCTCGGCATCTACGGCTTCGGTGGCTCGGCTCACATCACCGCCCAGGTCGCCCTGCACGAGGGCGCCACCGTCCACGTGCTGACCCGAGGCGCCGACGCCCGGCGCCTCGCCCTCGAGCTCGGCTGCGCCTCGGCCGGCGACGCGTACGACTCGCCGCCCGAGCCGCTGGACGCCGCCGTGCTCTTCGCGCCGGCGGGTGAGCTGGCGCCGGTGGCGATGCGGGCCCTCGATCGGGGCGGCACCCTCGCCATCGCCGGCATCCACCTCTCCGACATCCCGTCGCTGCACTATTCCAACGAGCTGTTCGAGGAGCGCCAGCTCCGCAGCGTGACCGCCAACACCCGGCGCGACGGCCAGGAGCTGCTGCGGTTGGCGGCCGAGATCCCGATACGCACCACCACCGTGGCGTACTCACTCGAGCGGGCCGACGCCGCTCTCGCCGACCTCGCCCACGGGCGAGTGACGGGCGCCGCTGTCCTCAGGGTCGCGTGAGCGTGCGCGGATCGCGCGGGTAGCCCTTGGCCGCGAGCACGGCCTCGGCCATCGGCGCCAGGAGCTCGAGGAGCTCCTCGGCGTCGTCCCCGAGGGCGTCGACGATCGGGCGCTCCTGGCGGTCGGTGCACAGCTCGACGTCGGCCCGCAACGCTTCGCCCTCCTCGGTGAAGCCGTCGCCATCGATGAGGCCGCGGTCCCGCAGGCGTTCGATGGCGCCGTCGATCTCCTCGGCGGTCCAGCCCCTCGTCCTGACGTAGGACCGCAGCGGGATGCGCCACCACAACTCGGTGCTGATGTTGGCTTGGATCGGGTCGAGCCCGTGTCCCACCCACGCGATGATGTGGCTGTCGCCGCGATGTTCCCGTACGAGGTCGCAAGCCCGCCACAGGTCGCCGATCGGCGTGCCGGGATAGCCGAGCGCCGTGAGGCCCGAGAACAAGGCACGGCCCTCGCCGGGCGGTGCGGCGGAGGCCGCTCGCCGGAGCAGCTGGGTGGCCCGGGGCACGGCGGCGGCGATCACGGCCTCGTCGCCGAAGATGCGGGCCAGGCTGGCGACCGCACCTTGCTCCCGGGCCGCCACCATGGCGGAGGCGTCGGCGTGGCGATGGGCGGCGTCGATCGACTCCTTCACCAGGGCCGGCTTGAACACGCCGAAGGCCGCCGCCACCACCTCGCCCGGCACGTCCCCCAGGCACCCGCCTCGGCTGGCGAAGTAGCCCGGTGCGAAGCCCTCCACGCCCAACGCCTCGTAGGCTGCAGCCGCCTCGGGCGCGAAATACACGTTGGCCGCCACCGGTTCCACCAGGTCCCGAAGGCGTCGCGCGACAGACCGCAGATCGGCGTCGTCCCCCATGGCGTCGCACAGTAGAAGAGGTGAGGTCATGACCATCAATCGGATGAACCACGCCGTGCTCTACGTCCGAGACGCCGCCCGTACGGGCCGCTTCTACACCGAGGTGCTCGGCTTCCAGCCGGTCAGCGTCGACGACGCCGGCCGGTATGCCTTCCTCCGGGCACCCGGATCCGACAACCACCACGACATCGCCTTCTTCACCGTGGGGGCTGGGGCGGGGCCACCCACCGAGGGACGCTTCGTCGGCCTATACCACATCGCCTGGGAGGTCACCACCATCGAGGACCTAGCGGCGCTACGGACCCGGTTGCGCGAGGCGGGGTCACTCGTCGGTGCCTCCGACCATGGCGTCTCGAAGAGCCTGTACGCCAAGGACCCGGACGGCATCGAGTTCGAAGTCATGTGGAGCGTGCCGAAGGAGCAGTGGGGCGAGGCCGAGCACGGCGCCGTCACCCAGCACCTCGACCTCGACGCCGAGGTGGCCCGGTACGGCGCCAGCTAGCCCGATGGCCGATCCGTCGATCGAGATCGTCACCGAGCTCACGCCCGAGATCTCGGCGGCGATGCGGGAGCTGCTGCCGCAGCTCTCGTCGTCCGCTCCGCCCCTCACCGACCAGCTCCTGGGCGAGATCGTGGCGTCTCCGGCCACGCTCCTGTTCGTGGCGCGCGTCGACGGCCGGATCGTCGGCAGCCTCACCCTCGTGTTGTTCCGGCTGCCGAGCGGCATGCGGGCGTGGATCGAGGACGTCGTCGTCGACGCCTCCGCCCGCGGCCGTGGCGTCGGCGAGGTGCTGAACCGGGCCGCCATCGAGGCCGCCCACGAACGCGGGGCTCGCACCGTCGACCTCACGTCTCGGCCGTCGCGTGAGGCGGCCAACCGGCTGTACCAACGCATGGGCTTCAAGGCCCGCGAATCCACCGTCTACCGCTATGGCGGCTGAACACCGCCATCGAGGTCTTCGGCCACCTGACGCACCTGCCAGTCGCGGTCGAGTCGCGCTCGGGCCATCGCCTCGTCGACCTCCGGGCCTTCGAACGGCGTGAGCGCGATCACAGCGCGGCGGCGAATGGCCGGCTTGTCGTGCGTCGCCGCCAGGATGGCCTCCAGCCCGGCCGGGTCGCCGATGGCCCCGAGGGCGGCGACGGCGGCTTCGCGCACGAGGGCGTCGCCGTGGCCGACAGCCAACTCGGCCAGGCGGGTCACGACCGCCGGGACGGCGTGCTCCTGCTCGCCGCAGGCAAAGGCGGCCATCTCGACGACCGAGGGGTCGACGTCGTCGAGCAACAGCGCCGGCGACGCCTCGCGGTGGTGGGCGGCCAGCTGGGCCGCTCGCCGCCGTACCACCGGCTCGGGATCGACGAAGGCGCCGGTGAGGGTGGCGTCGTCGAGGGTGCCGGTGCGCTCGAGCGCACCCAGCGCGCTGGCGCGCACCTTCGGGTCGGGGTCGCCGAGGGCGCGCCGGGCCGTGGCCGCGTCACCGCGGTGGCCGGCGACGACGACGTCGCGGCGGCGGCTCACTTCACGATGCTGTCGAGGGCTACGAACAGGCCGACCACGATGCCGGCGATGACCACGGCCAGGACGGCCCCGAGGACCACGCCGAGCAGGCCAGCGCCGGTGATGGAGGCCAGCCGCTGCCACCACCGGGGCGGCTTGTATCGGCGCACGGGTCGTTGTTCGACGGTCTGGACGGTGGGGGGCCGCCACGGCAGGGGGACCCCGCGCTGGGAGACGGCACGCCTTCTGGCAGGCTTTCTGTGGTCGACGGCGACGAGCAGGAGCACGGATGCTCCTGCCACGACCAAGGCCCAAAACGTCAGCGCTGAGGTCGACACGTGAAAACGATGGTAACTCCACCCCCAGTGGCGCCCCCGGGTCAGGCCGCCATGCCCCGGCGCCGGTGGTGGATCCCCCTCCTGGCCGTGGCGGCCGTGATCTCGATCGGCGTGATCGGCGCTGCGTACATCCGGGTTCCCTACGTCGCCTACGCCCCCGGCGACGCCCGCCCCACCAACCCGCGCATCTCCGTCGACGGAGAAGAGACGTATCCGGTCGACGGCCAGGTGCTGTTCGTCACGGTCGGCTTGCCGCGCCTCACCGCCCTGGGCTGGCTGGTGGGCAAGCTCGACCCGTCCAAAGTGGACGTGTTCACGGAGAAGCAGGTCTTCGGCGACCAGACCGAGACCGAGAACCGCCAGGAGAACCTGAAGTTGATGACGTACTCGAAGGACTTCGCCAGCTACGTGGCGTTGGAGCACCTCGGGTACCCCGTCAAGGTCGAGGACGGCGGCGTCGTCGTGCAGAGCCTCTGCCTGCAGACCGACGCCAACGGGACGTGCACGCTGCAGTCGCCGGTGTCGGACCTGTTGAAGGTCAACGACATCATCACCGCCGTCAACGGCACGCCCGTCAACGTGATCCCCGATCTGTCGGCCGTCCTGGCCGGCAAGAAGGTCGGCGATCCCGTGACGCTCTCGATTACTCGCGACGGTCAGCCGATCACGGTGGACTCCCACCTCGTGGAGTCCAGCGACGGCCGGGCCATCGTGGGCTTCTTCCCGAACCAGTCGCCGCCCGACACGATCAAGTTCACCTTCCCCTTCAAGGTCGACATCGATTCCGGCCAGATCGGTGGGCCATCGGCCGGGCTCGCCTTCACCCTCGGCCTGCTCGACAC
>JBKOXV010000020.1:0-20150 GCA_046725105.1 bacterium
CCCTCGACTACCGGGCCGACGTGGTGGAGGCCTCGGACCAGCTCGGCCGCCGGATCCGGGCCGCCAAGCTGGAGAAGATCCCGTACGTCCTGGTGGTGGGCGACGACGACGTCGAGCACGGCACCGTGGGGGTGAACCCACGCGGTGGCGACGTCGAACGGGGCGTGCCGATCGACGCCTTCCTCGAGCGCCTCGCCGCTGACATCGCCCTGCCCGAGACGTGAGCCTCGAGCGGCTGTGGGCCGGCTGGCGCACGACGTACGTGCAGTCGGCGGCCGCCACGCCGGAGTCCGAGTCGAGGTCGCCGTTCGTCGCCATCCTGGCCAGCGGCCGGCCCGACACTGAGACCCACATCGTGTGGCGGGGCGAGGAGTGTTTCGCCATCCTCAACGCATTCCCCTACACCAACGGGCACCTGATGGTGATGCCGTACCGCGACGTGGGCGAGCTCGACGGCCTCACGCCCGACGAGCACCGGGAGCTGTGGGCCGGCGTCACACAGGCGGTGGCGGCCATCCGCGCCGCCTACCGTCCCGACGGCATCAACCTCGGCATGAACCTCGGGCGGGCGGCGGGCGCCGGCGTGCCGACCCATCTGCACGTCCACGTCTTACCCCGCTGGAACGGCGACACGAACTTCATGACCAGCGTGGCCGAGGTGCGGGTCCTGCCCGAGACCCTGTCGTCGAGCGCCGCCCGCATCCGAGCCGCCTGGCCTCATTAGCCGTCTTCGTCGCCGCACGGCGAAGCCGGACGGCGCCGCGCACGTAGCCTGCTAGCGATGGCCGACGACGATGAGGTTCGCGACGCCCTCCCCGAGGACCTCGACGTCTCGGGCTTCGTCGGCCCCTACCAGTTCCCCGACAACAGCCGGCGGCGCTACCCCGGCGTCCTGTATCTCGTCATCGCGGCGGCCTGCGTCGGCGTGTGGATCGCCCGCCACGACGGCGGCGTCGTCGTGAACGGTGGGTTCCTGGTGGCGGCCCTGCTGCTGGGGCTGGCCGGCATCATCTCGATCACGTCGGGCTGGCGGATGCAGGTCGACGAGAAGGACGCCCTGGTGGCCGCCACCCGGGCGGCGGGCTTCCCCGTGGGGCACGCCTCGGCCCAGCTGGCATGGCGAGGCCTGCGGAGCCGGCCCACCTGGCGCATCCTGTGCTACTCGGCCGAGGAGCCGCCCAAGCGACGCGCCTTCGTGCTGGTCGACGCCATCGACGGCCGCACCGTCGACCAGATCGTGGAGGACAACCCGGAGGTCTGGAGCGGGTCCTAGTGGCTCAGCCGGCGGCTTCGATCGCCTCGTTGATCTGGCGCAGGATGCGACCCGCGTGGAGCGCGATCGAGCGCAGGCGGTCGAGCCGGTCCTCGGTCCAGTCGTCCGAGGGCGTGCGGAGGATGGCCTGGGCGACGGCCTCGCCGGTGGTGTGGACGTCGTCGGAGGGCGTGACGCCTCGGAACTCGTTCGCCGCCGACGCCACCACCGCGGAGAGCTGAGCCGCCAGCTCCCGGGCCGACGGCGAACCGACCTCGGCCAGTTTCGGGTTCTCCTTGGCCGGCGCCAGGGCCTCGTCGAGGCGGCGGCCGAAGGACCGGAAGGCGACGGCCAGGTCGCCGGGCGACTCGGCCATCAGGCGCCCGCCGCCGCGAGGGACGCCTTGGCCTTGTCGATCAGGTGACCGGGGAGGACGTCGTAGTGGCTGTGGGTGGCGACGAACCGGCCCCGTCCGCCGGTCATCGAGCGCAGGTCGATGGCGTAGCGCAGGATCTCCGACGTCGGGACGGTGGCGGTGACCTCCTGCTCCCCGTCGCCCACCGGCTCGGTGCCCTGCACCCGGCCCCGCCGCGAGTTGATGTCGCCCATGACGTCGCCCTGGTAGGCGGCCGGCACGGTGACCTTCAGCAGAGAAATCGGTTCGAGCACGATGACGCCGGCCTTGGCCATGGCGTCCTTGAAACCGATCGATCCCGCCATCTTGAAGCTCATCTCGGACGAGTCGACGGAGTGGTACTTGCCGTCGAAGACCTCGACCCGCACGTCGACCACGGGGAAGCCGTGCACGCCGCCCGACGCCATCGTCTCCTCGATGCCCTTCTGGACGGCCGGGATGAACTGGCGGGGGATGGCGCCGCCGACGATCTTGTCGACGAACTCGAAGCCGGCGCCGCGCTCGCGCGGCTGGACTCGCAACCAGGCCACGCCGAACTGGCCGTGACCGCCGGTCTGCTTCTTGTACTTGCCCTCGGCCTCGGCGTTGCCCCCGATCGTCTCGCGGTAGGGCACGCGGACGTCCTCGGTGTCGACGTTCACGCCGAACTTCCGGGCCAGCTTCTCGAGCACGACGGCGAGGTGGGTCTCGCCCATCCCGCGCAGCACCGTCTGGTGCGTCTCGTCGCTGCGCTCCACGACCAGGGCTGGGTCCTCGGCCTGCAGCCGCTGGAGCGACGACGCCAGCTTGTCGTCGTCGGCTTGGGTGCGCGGCTTCACGGCGATGCCGAGCACCGGCGGTGACGGCTCGGCGGCCGGTACCCGCACCGGCGTCCCCTTCGGTGCCAGGGTGTCGCCGGTGCGGGTGTTGGCCAGCTTGGCCACGGCGGCCAGATCGCCGGCGACCACCTCGGTGGCGGGCGTCTGCTCCTTGCCACGCAGCACGAACAGGCCATGGAGGCGCTCGGTGCCGCCCGACGTGGGGTTGACGAGCTGGTCGTCGGTCTTGATCGTGCCGGACAGCACCTTGAACAGCGACAGTTGGCCCACGTAGGGGTCGGCGATCGTCTTGAACACGACGGCGAGCGGCTCGGCGCTGGAGTCGGGCTTCACCTCGGCCTCGGCGTCACCGGCGAGCACAGTCACCGGTGGCCGGTCGGCCGGCGAGGGCCCGATCTCACAGATGAAGTCGGCGAGTCGGTCGACGCCAACGCCCGTGAGGGCCGAGCCGCACACGACCGGGAACACGGTGGCGGCGGCCACCCCGTGGGCCAGCGTGTGCTCGAGCTCGGCGACACCGGGGAGGTCGCCGTCGAGGTAGCGCTCCATGAGGTCGTCGTCGGCGACGACGATGCCCTCCACCAGATTGTCGTGCACCTGGTGCTCGAGCTCGGCCAAGTCGTCGGGGATGGTGCCGCTGGTGTGCGTGCCGTCGGCGGAGTACACGAAGGCGGTGTCGGTGAGCAGGTCGGCGACACCCGTGAAGTTCGCCTCGGTACCGATGGGCAGTTCGAGCGGGGCTATGCCGGCGCCGAACCTGTCGCGCAGCTGGTCGAGCGTGCGCTGGAAGTCGGCCCGCTCCCGGTCGAGCTTGTTGACGAACACCAGCCGGGGGATGCCCCGGGCCGCGCACCTACGCCAGACGACTTCGGCCTGGACCTCGACGCCTTCCACCGCACTGACCACGAAGACGGCGAGGTCGGCGACCGCGAGGGCGGCGTCGACGTCGCCGACGAAGTCGGCGTAGCCGGGCGTGTCGATGAGGTTGATCTTGTGGCCGGTCCACTCGATGGGCAGCACCGAGAGCGAGATCGAGATCCCCCGCTTCTGCTCCTCCGGCTCCGTGTCGGACGCCGTGGTGCCGTCTTCCACCCGCCCCACCCGGTTGATGGCGCCGGACCGGGAGAGCAGCGCCTCCGCCAGCGTCGTCTTGCCACTTCCGCCGTGGCCGACCAGGACGACGTTGCGGATCTTCTCGGTCGAGTAGGTCTTCATGCCGATTCCGAACCCCCCGGAGCGCGTGTGTCGGGGCATGCTACCGAGGGCTCGTCAAGGGCGGCATACGCCGTTGCGCGCATTCCGCACGCTGGGTAAGTAACCTGTTTGCCATGTTCGACGGGCGGTTCCGGGCTCCCGTGGAACGGGCGGTGAAGCCCATCGGTGACGGCCTGCGGCGCACCGGGCTCACCCCCGACCACCTCACCATCGCCGGCCTCGTCCTCGCCGTCGCCGCCGCCGTCATGATCGGCTCGGGCGGCCTGCGGGGCGGCATCGTGCTGGGCGTCCTGGCCGCCCTCCCGGACCTGCTCGACGGAGCCCTGGCCAAGGCGTCGAACAACGCCAGCCAGCGGGGCGCGTTCTTCGACTCGGTGGCCGACCGCGTCACGGACATGCTGCTGTTCGGCGGCGTGGCGTGGTATCTGGCCTCCGAGAAGGGCGGCCACTGGGCGATCCTTCCCCTCGCCATCATGGGCCTGTCGTCGCTGATCTCCTACGAGCGGGCCAAGGCCGAGTCGCTGGGGCTACAGGCCAAGGGTGGCCTGATGGAACGGGCCGAGCGGCTGATCCTGCTCGGCTTCGGGCTCCTGTTCGACTCGCTGCTGGTGCCGATCCTCTGGGTGATGCTGGCCCTCACGGCGTTCACCGCCGTCCAGCGCTTCGTGAAGGTGTGGCGCCAGGCCGTCGCGGCGCCGGTCGTGTTGGAGCGCCAGGCGGCCCGTCGCAACCGCCGCATCGCCCGGCACACGGCTCGAGCCCATCGCCGCACCGAGTTCCGCCGGCGCCGCCCCCGCTCCTAGCGCGGCGTGAATCCACTGCCGGCCTACCAGGCCGGGACAGCCTTGGCGCGGCGGCTGCCTGTGCCTGTTTCGGATTCGCTGGCGCGCACCGCCGGGTTCGCCGTCGGCTACGCCAGCCGGTCCCGCCGAGCCATGGTGGCCCGGCACATGCGCCGTGCCGTGGGCCCGGGGCTCAGCGGGAGCCGGCTGCGGCACACGGTGGACCGGGTCTTCGAGTCCTACGGTCGCTACTGGCTCGACAGCTTCCGCCTGCCGAACCTGTCGGCGGCCGAGGTGGACGCCGGGTTCGCGGCCGACGGCTACGACCCGCACATCGTCGGCGGGTTGGCCGCCGGCAACGGCGTCATCCTGGCCTTGCCGCACCTGGGCGGCTGGGAGTGGGCCGGGCGGTGGATCGCCGACCACGGTCACCCCATCACCGTCGTCGTCGAGCCACTGGAACCGCCGGGCGCCTTCGAGTGGTTCACGGCCCTGCGGTCGTCGTTGGGGATGTCGGTCGTGCCGCTCGGTCCGGGTGCGGCGGCGGCGGTGCTGCGGGCGCTGCGGGACAACCACGTGGTGTGCCTGCTGTCGGACCGGGACATCGCCGGCGGCGGGATCCCAGTCGAGTTCTTCGGCGAGACCACCACCTTGCCGGGTGGACCGGCCACCCTCGCCTTGCGCACCGGGGCGCCCCTCCTGGCGACCGCGGTCTACTTCACCGGTGCGCGCGACGGTCACGCCGCCGTCGTCCGCCCGCCTCTCCCGATGACCCGCACCGGTCGCCTCCGGGACGACGTCGCGGCCGCCACCCAGGCCCTTGCCCACGAGCTGGAGGACTTGATCCGGCTGGCCCCCGAGCAGTGGCACCTCCTGCAGCCAAACTGGCCCTCGGACCGCTCGTCCTAAAGGGTTTCACGCTGGTCTGAGAACCTCAGAGGTTCTTCAACCAGCATGAAACGGAGGATGGTTTGGGGTCCTCCCAGGAGTTTCCCAGGAACTGCACAGGCCGGGCGGAGCCGGGACGGACAGAATTCGCCTATGACCGAGCGAAGCGAGGTCCGAAGATGCGGTCGGTTGTCGCCAAACCAGGTCACCTCAACCGCCCGAAGGGCGCACCCGTGACCGAGCGAAGCGAGGTCCGAAGAGACGGTCGGTTGTCGCCACGAAGTGGCGACCCGGTCACCTCAACCGCCCGAAGGGCGCACCCGTGACCGGGCAAGAGGCCGAGGGCCGCGTGCTCGTCGTCGACGACGAGCCCAACATCACCGAGCTGGTGGCGATGGCTCTGCGGTACGTCGGCTTCGATGTCGCGACCGCCTCGTCCGGTCGCGACGCCCTCTCGTCCGTCGCCGACTTCCGGCCCGACCTCGTCGTGCTCGACGTGATGATGCCCGACCTCGACGGCTTCGAGGTCTGTCGCCGCCTCCGCGCCGACGGCATCCGGGTACCGGTCGTCTACCTCACCGCCCGCGACGCCACCGAGGACAAGGTGCGCGGCCTCACCATCGGCGGCGACGACTACGTCACCAAGCCCTTCAGCCTGGAGGAGCTGGTGGCTCGAATCCGCGCCGTGCTGCGCCGGGCCGGCCATGGCAACGGCCACGCCAGTCGGCTCACCTTCGCCGACCTCGAACTGGACGAGGACACCCACGAAGTCCGCCGCAACGGCACGCTCATCGAGCTCTCGCCGACGGAGTTCAAGCTCCTGCGCTACCTCATGCTGAACCCGAACCGGGTGCTGTCCAAGGCGCAGATCCTCGACCACGTGTGGCAGTACGACTTCGGCGGCGACGCCAACGTGGTCGAGACGTACATCTCCTACCTCCGCAAGAAGCTCGACCGGAACGACGCCCCGCTGATCCACACGGTGCGCGGTGTGGGGTACCGGCTCTGGGTCTCGGCAGGCTAGGACTCGTCATGTCGCTCCGGGCCCGACTCCTCGTCGGCGTCCTGGCTCTGACCGCCGTGGCGATGGTCGTCGTGGGCGTCGTCGTGTGGCGGGTGCTCGATCACTACCTGATCCAGCAGGTTGACCAGGATCTGCAGCGCAGCAGCGGCTCGATCCTGCCGTTCGTCCGGCGGGGCGTGGTGCCGCCCGACCGGCCCGACGAGCGCCCGTTCGTCCAGAACCGCTACTACCTCGTCGTCCGTGACATCACCGGAGTGCGGCTGGAGCGCTTCGCCGTGCAGGGCACGGAGCAGCTGGCGGCGCCGAAGCTGCAGGTCGCCGATACGGCGGCCGACGGTGAGGTCACGTACCTCACGACGTCATCGGTCGACGGCTCGCCGACGTACCGGGCCCAAGTCACCAACCTGGGCGGCGGCGTCAGCGTGGTCGTGGCCACCCCGATCACCGACGTCGAGAACACGCTCTCTCACCTCGTGACGATCGAGGTGATCGCCACCGGCGTCGTCCTGCTCGCCCTCACCGGACTCGTCATCTGGGTCGTGCGGCGGGGGCTACGGCCCCTCCAGGACGTGGTGACGGCGGCCGACGGCGTGGCCACCGGCGACTTGTCCCACCGCGTACCGGTCAGCAATCCCAACACCGAGGTCGGGCACCTCGGCGTCGCCTTCAACTCGATGGTCGACCGCATCGAGGAGTCCTTCGCCGAGCGCGACGAGTCGGAGGACCGGCTCCGGCGGTTCGTCGCCGACGCCTCCCACGAGCTGCGCACCCCGCTCACCTCGATCCGGGGCTACGCCGAGCTCTTCCGGCAGGGCGCCGTCGACGAGCCGGGCCAGCTCGACCTGGCCATGCGGCGCATCGAGGACGAGGCGGCCCGCATGGGAGTGCTCGTCGACGACCTGCTCCTGCTGGCCCGCCTCGACCACGGCCGCAGCCTCGAGCGCCAGCCCGTCGACCTGACCCGTATCGTGGCCGACGCCGTGGCCGACGCCCGGGCCGTCGAGCCGGCCCGACCGATCGCCGTCGAGCGTCCTGATACGCCCGTGGTCGTGTCCGGCGACGACGTCCGCCTCCACCAGGTCGTCGCCAATCTGCTCGCCAACGCCCGGACGCACACGCCCCCGGGCACCCCCGTCACGGTCCGGCTCGCTCTCGACAACGGCGACGCCGTGGTGGCGGTCGCCGACGAGGGACCCGGCATGACGCCGGAGGCCGTCAGCCACGCCTTCGAGCGCTTCTACCGGGCCGAGGGCTCCCGCTCGCGCAAGCACGGCGGGGCCGGTCTCGGCCTGGCCATCGTGGCGGCCGTCGTTGGCGCCCACGGGGGATCGGTCGACGTGCGGTCCGAGCTGGGCCGCGGCGCCACCTTCTCGGTCCGGCTGCCGGTGCAGCCGGCGTCCCTCCCGCCACCCGAGCGGGGCGGATTGGCCGCTCCGACCCCGTCCGACCGCTAGCGTCCGACCCATGCGGGTCGGCTTGGTCTGCCCCTACAGCCTCACCCTGCCCGGCGGGGTGCAGGCCCAGGTGCTCGGGTTGGCCCGGGTGCTCCGCCGGCTGGGGCACGAGGCCCGCGTCCTTGCGCCCTGCGACGGCCCGCCGCCCGAGCTGTTCGTGACGCCGCTCGGCAACAGCATCCCGACCGCCGCCAACGGCTCGATGGCACCCGTCGCGCCCGACCCGGCGGCGTCGCTGCGCGCCATTCGGGCCCTGCGCGACGAGCAGTTCGACGTCGTGCACATCCACGAGCCGCTCGCTCCGGGGCCGGCGCTGACGGCGGTGGTGATGCACGCCGCGCCCACCGTCGGCACGTTCCACGCCGCCGGTGACAGCGCGTCCTACAAGTGGCTGAACCCGGTGCTGTACCGGATGGCGGCTCGCATCGACGCCCGCTGCGCCGTGTCCGACGACGCCCGGGTGCTGGCCGAGCGGTACCTGGGCGGCTCGTACGAGGTGCTGTTCAACGGCGTGGAGGTCGACCGGTGGCGGCTCGCCGAGCCGATCAAGCCCGACGGACCCACCATCTTCTTCTGCGGGCGCCACGAGCCGCGCAAGGGGTTGGAGATCCTCCTCGAGGCGATGACGGCACTGCCCCCGGAGGTCCGGTGCTGGGTGGCCGGCACGGGACCGGATACCGCCCGCCTGACGGCCCGCTATGCCGGCGACCCCCGCATCGAATGGCTCGGCCGGGTCTCCGACGAGGAGAAGATGGCCCGCATGCGGGGGGCCTCGGTGTTCTGCGCCCCGTCGCTCGGCGGTGAGTCGTTCGGCGTCGTGCTCATCGAGGCCATGGCGGCACGGACGCCGATCGTGGCGTCGGACCTCCCCGGGTACCGCAACGTGGCCCGGCCCGGCGCCGACGCCGTCGTCGTCCCTGCCGGCGACCCGGAGGCGCTGGCCGCCGGCCTGCGCACGGTCCTGTCCGACGACGCCGTGGCCGACGGCCTGCGCCGCTCGGGTGTCGAGCGGGCCGACCGCTTCTCGATGGACCGCCTCGCCCAGCGCTACCTGTCCCTCTACCGCGAGCTCCACCAGAGCGAGCTCGGGCGCCGGATGGCCGAGCGTGTGCAGTGCCGGCGCGGCCGACGCCGTAACATCCCGAGCACGTGATCATCCTCGAAAGGACCCTCGTCCAATGACCATCGCGATCATCGTGATCGTCGTCCTGGTCGTGCTGCTCCTGCTCTACGTCGTCGCCACCTACAACGGCCTCGTGCGCCTCCGGAACCGCGTCGAGAACGCGTGGGCGCAGATCGACGTGCAGCTGAAGCGCCGCCTCGACCTCATCCCCAATCTCGTAGAGACCGTCAAGGGCTACGCCGCCCACGAACGCCAGACCCTCGATGCCGTCGTCCAGGCCCGCAACGCCGGTCTGGCCGCCCAGGGACCCCAGCAGGAGGCGCAGGCCGACAACCAGATCACCGGTGCCCTCCGGCAGCTGTTCGCCCTGTCGGAGTCGTACCCCGACCTGAAGGCCAACCAGAACTTCCTGAGCCTGCAGGAGGAGCTGACCGCCACCGAAGGACGGGTCGCCTACGCCCGGCAGTTCTACAACGACTCGGTTCTCAACTACAACAACAAGATCCAGTCGTTCCCGGCTGTGTTGCTGGCGGGGGCCATGAAGCTCACCGAGCGGGAGTACTTCGAGGCGGAAGAGGGCGCGCGCGAGACGCCCAAAGTGCAGTTCTGAGCACATAGCTCCCCTCGATGTACGAACAGATTGCCGCGAACAAGCGGCGCACGGTCGTGCTCGTGGCCGGCTTCGTGCTGGTGCTGGCGGCGGCCGGGGCGGCGGTGGGGCTCATCATCGGCTACGGGTGGTGGGGCGCCGGCATCGCCTTCGTGATCTCCGGGATCCTGGCCTTCGCCTCGTACTGGAAGTCGGACTCGGTGGCCCTCGCCGTCAGCCGGGCCCGGCCCGCCGACCCGAACACCTACAAGCGCCTCTACAACCTGGTCGAAGGGCTGTGCATCGCCAGCGGCCTGCCGATGCCACGCGTCTACATCATCGACGACCCGGCGCCGAACGCCTTCGCCACGGGGCGCAACCCCCGCCACGCCGCCGTCGCCGTCACCACCGGGCTGCTCGACAAGATGAATCGCGTCGAGCTCGAGGGTGTGCTGGCGCACGAGCTGTCCCACGTCAAGAACTACGACATCCTCATCTCCACCATCGCCGTCACGCTGGTGGGCGCCGTCGTGCTGCTGTCGGACGTGGTGATCCGGATGATGTGGTGGAACGGCGGACGGGTGCCCCGCCAGGGCGACCGCCAGGACCAGAACAACCCGTTGGCGCTGCTCGGATTCGTGTTCATCATCCTGGCGCCGATCCTGGCCAAGATCATGCAGGCGGCCGTGAGCCGCAACCGGGAGACGCTGGCTGACGTGTCTGCGGTGCAGATGACCCGTTACCCTCCCGGTCTCATCTCGGCGCTCGAGAAGCTCCGGGACGACACCACGGTCACCCACTCGGCATCGAAGGCGACGGCGCATCTCTGGATCGAGCAGCCGATGTCGGGCGTGGGTGACCAGGGCCGCCAAGGGTGGCTCAACAAGCTGTTCGACACGCATCCACCTCTCGAGGAACGGATCGCCTTGCTCCGGGAGCTCTAGAACTTGACGGTTGTACGCACCCCGCTGGTCACCGTGGCGAGCGTGGCGGCCCTGGTGGCGGCGGCCTGCAGCGGCGGCTCGAAGGCGGCGACGCCCACCACGACGTCGGCGGCGCCCACCACCACCACCACGACCAGCACCACGGCGGCGCCCACCACCACGGCGGCGCCGACGGCCCGCTACGCGTTCACCGGGCTGCCCGTCAGCGATCCGGCCACGGCGAACCGCCCGGCGCTGGTCGTGAAGATCGACAACCACACCGACGCCGTGCCGCAGGCGGGCCTGAACCAGGCCGACGTCGTGTACGAGGAGATGGTCGAAGGCATCACCCGCTTCTTCGCCGTGTTCCAGTCGGCGGACTCGACGCCCGTCGGTCCGATCCGCTCGGCCCGCACGACGGACGTGAACCTGGTGGCCGGCTTGTCTCACCCGCTGTTCGCGTGGTCGGGCGGCAACCCCACGGTGCAGCGCCAGATCGGCGCCGCCGATCTCACCGACGTGGGCCAGAGCCAGGCCAACAAGCCCGGGGGCTACTACCGGGAGAAGGACCGCCGGTCGCCGCACAACCTGTACGCCGACACCGTCGCCCTTTACGCGCTAGCCCCGGCCGGCCAGGGCCCGCCGGCGCCGTTGTTCACCTTTCGAGCCGACGGGGCACCATCGCCCGTCGGAGACCCGACCGGCGGCGTGAAGCTCCACCTCGACGGCACCCAGGCCCAGTTCGTGTGGGACGCCGCCACGGGAACGTGGCTGCGCGACGAGTACGGCAAGCCGCACAAGGACGCCGCCGACGTCCAGATCGCCCCGGCCAACGTGATCGTGCAGTTCGTGTCGTACGTCGGTGTCCCCGGCGTGGGCCAGTCGCAGCAGGCCGTCACGGTGGGCGAGGGCGAGGCGTGGATCTTCACCGACGGCAAGGTCGTGAAGGGCAAGTGGAGCCGCCCCGATCCCAAGCAGCCCGCCGTCTATACCGACGCCGCCGGCACGCCCGTCAGCCTCACGCCGGGCCGGACCTGGGTCGAGCTGCCCGAGCCGGGCGACGCCGCCGAGATCCCCGCCGGCGCCGACCCGGCCTCGGTCCCGTACCCCTGACCCGCTCCGCCCCCGCTTCTCGTCACGCCGGCGAGCGAAAACCGCACGATTTGGGGACGAGAACCAGGGGGGAAGCGGCCCTAGACTGAAAGCCATGTCCGAGTCCTCGACGCCGCGCGCCACCGGGACCTTCCGCGTCAAGCGGGGGTTGGCCGAGATGCTCAAGGGCGGCGTGATCATGGACGTGGTCACTCCCGAGCACGCCAAGGTCGCCGAGGACGCCGGAGCCGTCGCCGTCATGGCGCTCGAACGGGTGCCGGCCGACATCCGGGTCCAGGGCGGCGTGGCTCGGATGAGCGACCCCGAGATGATCGAGGGCATCAAGGCCGCCGTCACCATCCCGGTGATGGCCAAGGCTCGCATCGGCCACTTCGTCGAGGCGCAGATCCTCGAAGCGCTGGGCGTCGACTACGTCGACGAATCCGAGGTCCTCACTCCCGCTGACGACGCCCACCACATCGACAAGTGGGCATTCACCGTCCCCTTCGTCTGTGGCGCCACCAACCTCGGCGAGGCCCTGCGCCGGGTGAGCGAGGGCGCCGCGATGATCCGCTCCAAGGGCGAGGCCGGAACGGGCAACGTGGTCGAGGCCGTCCGCCACCTCCGCTCGATCGTCGGCGACATCCGCAAGATCACCCAAGCCGACTCGGCCGAGCTTTTCGACTGGGCCAAGCAGCTCCAGGCGCCGCTGCCCCTGGTGCAGGAGATCGCCGAGACCGGCTGGCTGCCCGTGCCGCTGTTCTGCGCCGGTGGCCTGGCCACGCCGGCCGACGCCGCCCTCGCCATGCAGCTCGGGGCCGAGGCCGTCTTCGTGGGCTCCGGCATCTTCAAGTCGGCCAACCCGGCGCCCCGCGCCAAGGCCATCGTGGAAGCGACCACTCACTTCCGCGACGCCCACATCCTGGCCAAGGTGAGCCGCGGCCTGGGCGAGCCGATGACCGGCATCGGCATGGACGAACCCCACGTCAAGCTGTCCGAGCGGGGTTGGTAGTGATGGGAAGGCCCCCAGGTGCCGCGCCCGGTGGTCGGCGTCCTGGCGCTGCAGGGCGCCTACGGCCTGCACGCCGTCGCCCTCACTGACCTCGGCGCCCGCCCTCTCGAAGTCCGCACCCCGGCCGACCTCTCGAGGGTGAACGCACTCGTCATGCCGGGCGGCGAGTCGACCACGATGTCGATGCTGCTCGAGTCGTCCGGCTTGTTCGATGCCATCGCCGAACGTCTCGACGACGGCATGCCGGTCTTCGGGACGTGCGCGGGCATGATCCTGCTCGCCACGGACGTCATCGACGGCCGGCCCGACCAGCGCTCGTTCGGCGTCGTCGACATCGCCGTGCGGCGCAACGCCTACGGCCGCCAGGTCGACAGCTTCGAGGCCAACCTCGACGTCGCTGGCCTCGACTCGCCGTTCCCCGCCGTGTTCATCCGGGCCCCCGTCGTCGAGTCGGCCGGCGCGGCCGTCAACGTCCTGGCCCGGCACGAGGGCCGACCGGTGCTCGCCCAGCAGAAGCAGGTGACGGTCGCCGCGTTCCATCCCGAGCTGGCGGGGGACAGCCGCCTGCACGCCCGTTTCCTCGAGGAGGTCCTCGTCTGATGTCCGGTCATTCGAAGTGGGCGTCCATCAAGCACCAGAAAGGTGCCAAGGACAAGGCCCGCGGCAAGTTGTTCGCCAAGCTGATCCGTCAGATCGAAGTGGCGGCGCGGGAGGGCGGAGGTGATCTCACCGGGAACGCCACCCTTCGCACCATGGTCGCCAAGGCCAAGGCGGCGTCGGTGCCGAACGACACCATCGAGCGGGCCGTCAAGCGGGGCACCGGCGAGCTCGACGGCGTCCACTACGAGTCGATCACCTACGAGGGGTACGCACCGGGCGGCGTCGCCGTACTCGTCGACGTGCTGACCGACAATCGCAACCGGGCCGGCGCCGAGATCCGCAGCGCCTTCAGCCGCATGGGTGGATCGATGGCCGAGCCGGGCGCGGTGGCCTGGCAGTTCAGCCGGCGCGGGGTGGTGCTCGTGCCGCGCCGCTTCCCGGAGGACGACGTCATGTTGGTCGCCCTCGATGCGGGCGCCGACGACGTCGTCGACGACGGTGACGAGTGGCGCATCACCAGCGAACCCGGTGCCGTCGAGGCCGTGCGCGAGGCCCTCGAGGCGGCCGGCATCGAGGTGACGTCGGCCGAGTCGACCATGATTGCCTCCACCAGCGTGCCGTTGGAGACGGCCGAGGAGGCGAAGAAGGTGCTGCGTGTGATGGATGCCCTCGAGGAACACGACGACGTGCAGGACGTGTACTCCAACTTCGACATCCCCGACTCGATCCTTGCCGCGGTCGAGGCCTAGCGCCAGGGCGTCGAGCCCGAGCGTCGGCGACGGGGCCCCGGACTTCAGCCTGCCCGGCACCGGCGGGCGGTCCTATACGCTGGCCGAGTTCCGCGGCCAGCCCGTCGTGCTCGTCTTCTATCCCGGCGACAACACGCCGGTCTGCACGAAGCAGCTCGTGTCGTACACCACCGACATCGGCCAGTTCGACGGCGTGGGCGCCCAGGTGCTCGCCATCAGCCCGCAGTCGGTCGACAGCCACGAGGGGTTCGCCGCCAAGCACGGCTTCAAGTTCCCGCTCCTGGCCGACACCGACAAGCGGGTCGCGGCCCTCTACGGCACGCTGGGCCCGCTCGGCTACCCCCGGCGCAGCGTGTTCGTGGTCGACGCCGACGGGGTGGTGCGCTACGCCCACCGCGCCATCGCCGGCCTCACCTACCGCCCCACCAGCGAGCTCGTCCGAGCCGTGGAGGCCGCCAAACAGCGGTAGTTGTCAGCCGAGGTTCGGATATGTCGAACGTCGGCTGACAACTTCGGAGAGTGTGCGGCACTAACTTCCGGGCCATGGCCCAGGAGGTACGAGGGGTGGTGGCCGCCGCCGTCAAGGCTCCTGTCACTGTCGAGACCATCACCGTCCCCGATCCCGGGCCGGGCGAGGCGCTGGTACGGGTGCGGGCGTGCGGGGTGTGCCACACCGACCTGCATTACCGCGAGGGCGGCATCAACGACGAGTTCCCGTTCCTGCTAGGTCACGAGGCGGCCGGTGACGTCGAGGCGGTGGGCGAGGGGGTAGCCAACGTGACGCCCGGCGATCGCGTCATCATCGCCTGGCGCGCTCCCTGCGGTCGGTGCCGATCGTGCGCCCGCGGCCGGCCGTGGTACTGCTTCGACTCGGCCAACGCCACCCAGAAGATGACGCTGCGTGGCACGCCGCTGGCGCCGGCGCTCGGCATCGGCGCCTTTGCCGAGAAGACGCTCGTCGCCGCCGGGCAGTGCGTGAAGATCGACGCCGAGGCGTCCCCGGCCGCCGCCGGACTCGTCGGGTGCGGGGTGATGGCCGGCCTGGGCGCCGCCATCTACACCGGCGACGTCCAGCGGGGCGACACGGTGGCCGTGTTCGGCTGCGGGGGAGTCGGTGACGCCGCCATCGCCGGCGCCCACCTGGCTGGGGCCCGCACGATCGTGGCCGTCGACGTCGACGACCGCAAGCTCGAGTGGGCGCGTCGCTTCGGCGCCACCCACACCGTCAACGCCGCCAACGAGGATCCCGTCGAGGCGGTCAAAGCCGCCACGGGCGGCTTCGGCGCCGACGTCTGCATCGAGGCAGTGGGCCACCCTGACGTCCTGCGCCAGGCGTTCTTCGCCCGCGACCTGGCCGGCACGGTGGTGCAGGTGGGCGTCCCCAACCCGCAGATGACGTTCCCCGACATCCCGATGATCGAGTTCTTCGGCCGAGGTGGTGCCCTCAAGCCGAGCTGGTACGGCGACTGCCTGCCGTCGCGCGACTTCCCGATGCTGATCGACCTCTACCGCCAGGGCCGCCTCGATCTCGACGGGTTCGTCAGCGAGACAATCTCACTCGACGGTGTCGAGGAGGCGTTCCATCGCATGGAGCGGGGCGAGGTGCTGCGCTCGGTCGTGATGTTCGAGTGAGCCACGCACTCGTGCTGGAAGGCGACCACGTCCGGCTCGAGCCGCTCACCATGGGGCACGCCGACGGCTTGTTGGACGCCGCCAGCGAGGACCAGTCGACATACGTGTGGACCCGTGCGCCGTCACCCGATCCCGCCGGCGTGGTCGCCTTCATCGACGAGGCCCAGGCCGAGCCCGGACGCCTTGCCTTCGCCACGGTGTGGACCGACGAGAGGCGGGTAGTGGGCTCGACGAGCTACTTCGCCGAGTGGTGGCAGTGGGACGGACACGCCGGTCCGCCGGACGGGCCCGACGCCGTGGAGATCGGCGGCACCTGGCTGGCCGCCTCGGCCCAGCGAACCGTGGTGAACACCGAAGCCAAGCTGCTCATGCTGGCCCACGCCTTCGACGTGTGGCAGGTGCAGCGAGTCTCGCTCAAGACCGACGCCCGCAACGACCGCAGCCGGGCCGCCATCGAACGCATCGGCGCGCGCTTCGACGGCGTCCTGCGCCGGCACATGCCCGCCCTCGGCGCCGGCGGCGGCACCCGCGACTCCGCCTTCTTCTCCATCCTCCCCGACGAGTGGCCCGACGTGCGCACCCGCCTCGAGACCCGCCTCCGCCGAGCGAGCTGAACCGACTGAGCCCCCTTTACGACGCATATCTCGGTTCAGTTCGTTGAGGTCCGCCACCGCGGCGCACGCGTCGGCTACCGTCCGAACCTGTGTTCGTGCTCGGCATCGACCCCGGCCTGTCCCGCTGCGGTTATGCCTGCGTCACCAGGGGATCACCGCCGCGCGCCACCGCCCTGGGCGTGTTGACGACGCCGGCGTCGCAGCCGCTTCCCCAGCGGCTGGCGGCACTGCGGGCCGAGCTCGCCGCGCTCATCGCCGAGTTGCAGCCCGACGTCGTGGCGGTCGAGCACGTCTTCTTCCAGGTGAACGTGCGAACGGCGATGAGCGTGGGCCAGGCCAGCGGGCTGGCGCTGGCCGAGGCCGCGGCGGCGGGCTGCGAGGTGGCGCAGTACACGCCGAACCAGGTGAAGGAGGCGGTCACGGGCTGGGGCGGCGCCGGCAAGGAGCAGGTGCAGAAGATGGTGCAGGCCCGGCTGGGGCTGTCCCAGCCGCCTCGGCCGGCCGACGCCGCCGACGCCGCTGCCCTGGCCCTGTGCCACCTGGCTGTCGCCCCCTTCCGCTCCCGTGTGGCGGCGGCTCGATGATCGGCTCGCTGCGCGGCGTCGTGCTCGAGCGCACCGCCGAGGCCGAGGTGCTGCTCGAGGTGGCCGGCGTGGGCTACCGGGTGGTCGTCACGCCGCGCACGCTCGCCGCCCTCGAACCGGGCGCGCCCGCCTTTCTCCACGTGCACCACCACATTCGCGACGACAACCAGACCCTGTACGGCTTCCTCGGCCGCGACGAGCGGGTCTGCTTCGAGGCCCTGCTCGGCGCTCACCGGGTCGGGCCGGCCCTGGCTCTGGCCATCCTCGGCACCTACCCGCCCGACGAGCTCCGCCGGATCGTGGCCGACGCCGACACCGCCGCCCTCACCCTCGTGCCCGGCATCGGCAAGCAGGGGGCCGCCCGCCTGCTACTCGAGCTGAAGGGCCGCTTCGCCGTGCCCGGCCTGGAGCCGGCGACGTCCAACGGCAACGGCACCAGCGCTTCGGTCACCCAGCACGTGGCCGAGGCGCTGTCGGGCCTGGGCTACACCACCGAAGAGATCCGCGACGCGCTGCGCGAGCTACCCACCGACGCCGACGCCTCCTCGCTGTTGCGCGATGCCCTCAAGGTGCTGGCGGTGCGGCGTGCGTGACGAGTTCCTCGATCCGGCCGCGTCGCCCGACGAGCTGAGCATCGAGGCCGGCCTGCGGCCCAAGCGGCTCGACGAGTTCGTGGGTCAGCCGGAGGTCAAGGAGCACCTCGCCGTGATCCTCGAAGCCGCCCGCCGGCGCGGCCAGGCCACCGACCATCTCCTGTTTGCCGGTCCGCCCGGCCTCGGCAAGACCACCCTGGCCGGCATCGTCGCCGCCGAGATGGGCGCCCACCTCCACGTCACATCGGGCCCCGCCCTCGAACGAGCGGGCGACCTGGCCGCCATCCTCACCAAGCTCGACGAAGGCGACGTGCTGTTCGTCGACGAGATCCACCGCCTCTCCCGCGCCGTCGAGGAGATCCTCTACCCGGCCATGGAGGACTTCCAGCTCGACATCGTGGTCGGCAAGGGACCGGCGGCGTCCTCGATCCGGCTCACGCTGCCCCGCTTCACGCTGGTCGGCGCCACCACGCGCACCGGCCTCATCACCGGCCCGTTGCGGGACCGGTTCGGACTCGTGGCCCGCCTCGACTACTACGACGCCGACGAACTGCGTGCCATCGTGCGACGAGCCGCCGGAATCCTCGGCGTTCGGATCGACCACGCCGGCGCCGCCGAGATCGCCGGCCGCAGCCGGGGCACGCCGCGCATCGCCAACCGGCTGTTGCGGCGGGTCCGTGACTACGCCGAAGTGCGGGCCGACGGCGCCATCGACGTGGCCACGGCGCGCGACGGCCTGGCCCTGTTCGGTGTCGACGACCGAGGCCTCGACAAGGTCGCCCGCGCCATCCTCACAGCGATCTGCCGCCACTTCGCCGGCGGCCCCGTCGGCCTGTCGACGCTGGCGATCAGCGTCAGCGAGGAGCCCGAGACCGTCGAGGACGTCTACGAACCGTTTCTCATCACCGAGGGCCTCCTGATGCGCACACCGCGAGGACGCGTCGCCACGCCGGCCGCCTACGCCCACGTCGGCATGACACCGCCGACGACGCCACCGCCGGCGCCCGGATTATTCGACGGGTAGGTACCGTCGCAGGAACTCGACGGTGCGCGCCCACGCCGCCGCGGCCGCCGCCTCGTTCCAGAACATGGCCGACTCGTGGTTGTCGAAGGCGTGCCCGGCGCCGGCCTGGACGTGGATCTCGACGCTGTCCCGGTCGCCCACGCGGGCCCGGATGGCGTCGACCTGCTCGTTGGGAAGATACGGATCGCTGTCGCCGAAGTGGAAGATCACCGGACAGGTCACGGCGTCGGCCTGGTCGAGGGCGTCGGCCACGCCGGAGCCGTAGTAGCTGACGGCGACGTCGGGGCGGGCGGCGGCGGCCATCAGCCAGGCGAAGGTGCCGCCCAGGCAGAAGCCGATCACGCCCGTGCCGCCCGACACCTCGGGCAGCGACCGCACCTTCTCTACCGCCGCCACCGCGTCGGTGACACCCGTAGCGAAGTCGAACTTCTGGATCATGCTCATCGACGCCTGGAGCCCCGCCTCGTCGTGCTCGGCCTCCCAGTTGCGTTCGATGCGCCAGAACAGGTCCGGGGCTCCGACGACGTACCCGAGGGCGGCGAGGCGGTCGGCGACGGCGCGGATGTAGGGGCCGACGCCGAAGATCTCCTGGAACAGCACGAGCCCCGGCCCCGATCCGGAGGCGGGGAGCCACACGGGCAGATCGAACGACCCGTCGGAGACGGTCACGGTGTCAGTGCGGGTAGCGGCCATGGCCCGGACCGTACCCTGGGGTCGTGGACGTAGCGGACTTCGACTACGCCCTGCCGGCGTCGGCCATCGCCCAGACGCCGGTCGAGCGGCGCGACGCCGCCCGGCTCCTGGTCGATCGCGGCCCGGGCCAGGCGCCCGAGCATCGCCACGTTCGCGACCTTCCCGAGCTGCTCCACTCGGGCGACCTCGTCGTGGTCAACGAGACCCGGGTCATCCCGGCCCGGCTCCGTCTGCGCCGGTCGACCGGTGGCGCCGCCGAAGTGTTCCTGCTCGAGCCGCTCGGCGAGGACGGCGCCTGGGACGCCCTCGTGCGGCCGGGGGGCCGCCTACGCGACGGCGAGGTCCTGATGGCGGCGGACGGCACGCCCGTGGTCGAGGTCGGTGCCCGCACCGAGGACACCCGCCGCGTCCGGCTCCTCGTGGGCACCGACGCGCTGGCCGGCATCGGCGACGTGCCGCTGCCGCCCTACATCACCACGCCTCTCGCCGACGCCGAGCGGTACCAGACCGTGTACGCCCGGCCGCCCGGCTCGGTCGCGGCGCCCACGGCCGGCCTTCACCTCACGCCCGAGGTCCTGACCCGCATGAACGAAGGCGGCGTCTCAATCGCCGCTGTCGAGCTCGTCGTCGGACTCGACACCTTCAAGCCGGTCGCCGTCGCCGACCCGGCTCACCACCGGATGCACAGCGAGCGCTACCACGTGCCCGCCGCCACGATGGAGGCCTGCCGGGAGGCGAGTCGGGTCGTGGCGATCGGCACCACGACGGTGCGCGCCCTCGAGAGCGCCGCCGCCACCGGCGAGCTGAGCGGTCGCACCACCCTCTTCATCCGCCGCCCGTACGACTGGCGGGTCGTCGACGTCCTGCTCACCAACTTCCACCTCCCGCGCACCACGCTGCTGATGATGATCGACGCCTTCATCGGGCCCCGCTGGAAGGAGCTGTACGCGACTGCCCTCGCGAGCGGCTACCGGTTCTTGTCGTTCGGCGACGCCATGCTCTTGGAGCGGGCCACGTGACGGCACCCGTCGTGCTCGACGTCGCCGCCACCGACGGCGCCGCCCGCACGGGCAC
>JBKOXV010000093.1:0-10461 GCA_046725105.1 bacterium
TCGCCGAATCGACAGCTCTCTGTGAAACTTGGAGTCCGCGGAGGCGATGTCGCCCGCCGCTCTCATTGCCCGTCCGTTCGGCTGCGGACGCGGCCCGGGTGGGCAGGCGACAACGAGCCAGCCCGGGCCTTAGCCTGACACTGTGTTCGGGGTGGGGGCTCTCTCCTGGTGCGGTGCCATCGCCGGATGGGCGGCAGCGCTGACCATCGGCACGTTCGTGGTCGTCGGTGCGCATCGCAGGCGTAGCTACGACGCCTGGCGCGACACCATGACGGACCTCGGCGATGGTCTCGACGGCGTCGCGACGGCGTTCGTGGTGGTCAATGTCGTCGTGGCCGGACTGCTCGGCGTCTTGGCCGGGTCTGTCCAGCACGCCCTGCACCCGTTGCTCATTACGATCGCGCTGATCATCGCGGCCGTCGGGTCGTTGGTCTTCGGGCTGACGGCGTGCGAGCAGGGGTGCCGGTACCCATGCCGCCGTGGTGTCGCACCGCGCTGGCTGCCCCGACTCCACGTGAGCGTCGCTTTCGTTGTCATTGCAGACATCGTGTCGGCACCGTTCGTCACCTGGTTTGCCCTGCAACATCGCAACGACAATCTCCTCGTTTTTCGCATCATCAGCTTGGTACTCGGTTGTGCAGCCGTCGTGCTGACAATCCTGTTTTGGCGGCAGCATCGGGCCAAGAGACAGACCGATGACCCCGCCCGAGCCAGCCGCGCTGTCGAGGGGCTGTTCGAGCGCCTGGTGTGGGTCGTGGGGTACGGCTGGGTCATCGCGCTGGCGTGCACATTGGTTCGCCCGGGCTGGCCGCCGGCGTTTGCGTTGCTGGCCTGGCTCGCGCTCGCCCTGCGGTTCGTCCTGCGGCCGGACTGGCGCGACCCCTCTCCGCGGTTCTGCCTCGCCGAGTGCCAACCTGGCACGTTGGCACCGCTCGGGACGGCAACCTACGGGTCGTTGCGGGTTGGCACCGTCGTCGATGCCAAGAAGTTCCGCGACGAGCTGGCATGCGCGCTCACCTGCAAGATGATCGAAGGATGGACTGACGACGCCACGTGTGGTCTCACCATCGCGTTCACCGCCAAAGGTCTGCGTGCCCTCGGCGAGCAGTACCGCTGGCATGCCCCGTTTGTCGAGGATGCTTTCGAGGAAGGGATGCTGGCGCGCGCCCCGTCGCTGGGTGACACAGGGCAGAACGCTCCATCGCACTGGGACCCAGGCTGGCGCCACCCCGAACGCCTGCATGTCGCGTTCTGGTTCCAGGGTGCGAAGGATGCGGAAAGCGAATTCACCGAGCTCGATGACAGAGTTATGAACCACTTCACGTCGGTCGAGGAACGATTCAACCTGTCCACCCAGCGGCTGACCCTCCCGGGCAGTGATGAGTCACGTGAGCATTTCGGGTTCGTCGATGGCCTGAGCCAGCCCTGGGTCGAAGGGATTGGCAAGTCGAAGCGCGGAGGCGGTGGCGGCAAGCTCGGCGTTCGCGGTGGGTCGAAGCCACTCGCCCTCGGTGAGTTCGTCGTCGGCCAAGTCGACGAGACAGGGGACATCTTTCCCGTGCCCGAGCCGCCCGACGTGTTCCTCGGCGGGACATTCCTGGTGGTCCGCCAGCTGCAGCAGGATGTCGCCGGGTTCCGCAGCTACGCCGGCGCCGACGACAAAGCGAACACCCTCGCGGCGCGCCTCATCGGCCGCAAGAGGAACGGCGTCGTGCGCGAGGATTCATCCTTGGAGGATGCCAACGATTTCATCTACGGCGACGACCCCGAGGGTCTGCATTGCCCGCTCGGCGCGCACATTCGACGCTCCAACCCGAGGGACGCGCTCGGGTTTCGCTCCACGCTCTCGGCTCGGCGGCGCATCATTCGCCGCGGCATGCCGTACGGGCCGTGGTGGAGCGAAGCGCCCGACCGGACCGAGCGGGGCCTCTTGTTCCTCGCGTGCAACGTCCGCATCACCGAGCAGTTCGAGTTCATCCAGAAGCAATGGCTGAACGACGCGTCTCCCTTTGGTCTCGGCAATGCGCCCGATCCGGCCTCCGGCCTCTGGCCCCCTGGGTCACCACGCCCGCTCGTCGTCACCGGTCGGAGCCCGGAGGTCCGCGCGGATCTACGCTCGTTCGTCACGACGAAGGGCGGGGAGTACTTCTTCGTACCGTCCGTCCCTGGCCTGCGAAGCCTTGCGGGACACTAGGCCAGGGCACCGTCGAACCGGTTGAGCAGGTAGGCGCTGCGGGCGGCGATCGACGCGTAACCGTGACGCCCGGCGGACGCGCTGGCGGCGCGGCTCAGGCTCACCACCTGCTCGACGGGCGTCGTCTCGCGCAGCGAGAGGGCTCGGGCGTACTCGACCTGGGTGCGGGCCAGTAGTGGAGGTGACTGCAGCGCCTCGTGCGCGGCCAAGGCGGCGGCAAACGCATCGTCGACGGTCGGCCAGTCGCCCAGCACGGCCGACAACATCCCGATGTAGTGCTCGACCGAACCGAAGAAGGCCGACGCGTTGTCGACGAACAGGTGCCGGTACGGGAGCAGCAGCCGCCGGATGTGCGCGCACCGGGCCTCGTCGCGCAGCTCCGCCGCGGCGTTGGCGGCCATCGCCATCGCCGGCAGCCAGTTCAGGTCGAACCGGATGGAGTCGAGATCCGGAGCCAGGTCCTCGAACTTGGCGCGGCACTGCTCGAGGTCGCCGGTCTCCGCAGCGCACACTGCCACCGCCCAGCCGAATGCGCGAATGCCGGGGAACCGCTCGGCGCAACGCTCAACCGTTTTCGCCACCTCGCCCAGGCGTCCTTGGTGCAAGCGAATGTTGAAGAGATTGCCGGCATAGAACGCCTCGGCATCGCGCTGCCCGGCCTCGACGGAGAGCTGGTAGGCGTCGCGCGCCAGCACCTCGGCTTCCTCGAGCCTGCCGGCGATGCACGCGCGGCTGGCGAGCCGGAGCTTGGCGTACCCCACGGATGTCGGCTGTCGGAGTTGGGCCGCGGTCTCCTCGACCCAGCTCAGCAAGCGATCGGCCAAGTCGAGCTCGCCGCCCTCCATGGCAGCCTGGCAGTACAGCGCCATGGTGGTGAGGAACTGCCCCGAGCGCTGGGTGCCGGCCTGCTCGCGGATGGCGTCCAACTCGGCGCCGAGGCGCAGCCGCTCGCTCACCTTGTCGGGACGCCACAGCGCGACCAATCGGAGCCCGACCACCGTGACGATCGTGGCGGGGTCAGCCAGCTCACGTGCGATCTCCAGTGCCTCGTCGCTGGCGCGCTCGGCGGCGGACGGATCATCGTCGAACGGCAGTTCGGCGCTCAGGGCGGCGAGCACACGCGCCCGCTGGGCCGTGCGGCCCGGGCCGAGGAGATCGAGCGTGCGGCGCAGGGCGGCCACGCGCTCGGTGTCGATCTCGCCGGCCCGGCTGAAGATGCCGCGGCCGGCGCCGATCACGGCCCGCGCCGCGCTATCACCGTCGGAGAGCTCGAGCGCGCAGTCGACCGCCTCGAGCAGGGTGCTACGCGCCGCGTGCTGGCCCGACCGCCGCTCGGCGTCGCCGAGATCGATGAGCAGTGCGCACCGCAGGCGCGGATCGGGCTCGGCGGCGGCCGCCGCCAGGTCGAGCGCCCGACGGTAGAAGGCGGCTGCTTGGTCGTGGGCCAGCCTCGCTTGAGCCTGCGCCGCGGCTGCGCGCAGGTAGTCGATCGCCTTTCCGTGATCTTCGTCGCTGCCGGCGCGCTCGAACTGGTAGGCGAGCAACTCCAACCAAGGCTCGAGCTCGGACGCGTACACCCGCTCGATAGCCTCGCCGACGCGATGGTGCTCGACCGCACGTCGGAGCGGAGGCAGGCTCGCGTACAACAGATCGCGGTAGATCGCGTGGGTGAACTCATAACGGTCACCACCGGCCGTGGGGTACACGAGTGCCGCGCCGACCGCCTCGTCCAGGGCGGTCACGATCTCGAGCGGTGGCGCGTCCATCAGCTCGACCAAGAGGTCGGGAGCGAACGACGGGCCAATGACCGAAGCCATTGGGAGCAGTCGACGCGTGGTCTCGGCCAAGCGATCGATGCGGCCGCTGATCACGTCGCCCACGGCGGTCGGAACAGCCAACGGCTCGTGACGATCGCCTGCCGTCCACACGTCGGGGCCCGCTCGCTCGAGCTCGGCCCGCGCCGACAGGTGCCGGATCATCTCGCCGAGGTACAGCGGATTGCCGCCCACATTGCGAGACACGGACGTGACCAGGTCGCGTCCGGCCGGGTCGAGGCGACCGTCGAGCAGATGCTCTGCGAAGTCCAGGGCCTGATCGTCTCCCAAGCCGGAGAGCTCGACCTGGGCCACGGTGCCCCGGTGCTCGTGCAGGAACAGGCGAGCATCACGCGTGGCGTCTGTGGGTCGGTAGGAGGCAAGGATGAGGATGCGCTCGGTGCCGATCCGGGCGATCACGTGGCGCAACATGCTGATCGACGCGTCGTCGGCCCACGAGACGTCGTCGAGCACGAACAGGACGGGCGCACCTAGGCTGAGCTCGACCAACCAGCCGAGGACGGCCTCGAAGAGCAGCTGTCGCGCGGTCTCCGAGTCGGTCGGGGGCGGAGGGCCGACGGCCGGCAGCCGCGATTCGATCTCGGGGACCATGCGGGCCAGATGCGCCGCGCCGGGACCCAGCACGGCGCCGACGTCGGCGACGCTGGCCACACAGTGACGTAGCGCCTGCACGAACGGTTGGAACGCGAACCCCGTCTGCTCGCACGACCCGTGGAGGATCACAGCTCCATCCGTCCGCACTGCTGATGCGAACTCGCGACAGCAGCGGGTCTTGCCCACCCCCGACTCGCCGGCGAGCACGAGGAGGTTGCCCCTGCGCGCGACGGCTGCATCCCACGCGCTTCGGATCGTGGCCAACTCGTCGAGCCGGCCGACGAAGTCGAAGCGCTGGGCGGCGTCGAGGGAGGCGGGCATGCCGAGCACGTCGGCGACCGGGACACGAACCCGGTAGGCGCGAACTGGCTCGGCCAGGCCTCGCAGCTCGAGCTGATCGAGCGCTTCGAACTCGTGCGATCCCCATCCCTGCGCCAGGAGTCGCACCACATCGGTGCACAGCGTCTCCCCCGGGCCGGCCAGCTCCTCCATGCGAGCTGCCACCACGGGCGCCAGTCCGCTGATGCTGTCGCCTTCGATGATGACGTCGCTGGCGGCGATCGTGACGCGCACCCGCACCGCGGTGTCGAGCCGATCTCCCTCATTCAGCTGAGCGACCGAACGGTGCATCGCGGCCGCTGCGTCGAGCGCCGAGGCCGCCGTGGTGAACGTGGCGAGCAAGCCATCGCCGCGCGATTGGGTCACCTCGCTCCCGTGAGCCTCGGCCGCAGTCCGGAGCGCCTCCATCTCTTGCGCTGCGATCCGGTGGCTGCGCTCCTGGCCGAGGCGGGACATGGTTGCCGTCGACTCCACCGTGTCGACGACCAGGACGGTGACGCTGGCCTTCACGGCGAGACCTCGTCGAGGGGGCAGCGCCGCAGATAGGAGGTGGCATACGCCGTCCGGCGTGCCGACAGGATCTCGTCGTCGGACGGTCGGAAGCCGACTGGCACCTCGAACGGCTGGAACAAGTAGGGATCCGGCTCTTCGGTCGGAACGAACTTGTCGAGCGAGACCGTGCAAAGTGGCAGCGTCTCTCTGCACCTGCCCCACCATCGGGTTGGATCGCGCACGAGATCGTCCGACAGGTTGTCGCCGTTCCGTCGTCGTCCAATGACGAGCTCGACCACGAAACGGACGGGACTCCCGGAGCGCAGCCGCGTCTGCATTTCGCCGTCGAGCCGCGTTCGCCCCGCGGTCGCCGGCTGCACGGCAGCCACCGCGCGATCGACGGGCCTGACGAGGTATCTGACCGGGACCTCGTTCCCGTCCAACTTGCAATAGAAGGTGTTCAACCCGTGGTACGTCCGCTCCGCGTAGCTGTTGATGCGACGCCACGGGATGAAGCCGACCAGCGCCGGGATCGGCATGCGACCGAAGATGACGAGGTTGGCAAGTCCCGCGAGCCGGCGGAGCCCACCAGCTCCGGCGCACTTGGTGAAGGCGACGAAGTCCTCCTTGGTCGCGACTGGGAATCGGCGGATGTCGACGAGGACCATGGCGAAGCTCGCCTCGCCCGGGGCCCGCAGCGCGAGGGCCAGTCCGTGGACCGTGCGGCGCCGGTCATCGCGCCGGATCTCTCCTGTGAAGTTCGAGAACCGCGCGACGACGGTGCCGTGCTGATGGTCGAAAATCGGAACGTCCGCCGGTGGGTTACCACACGTGTCGTCGCGATCCCATGTGCCCGTGACCACCGAGCCATGGCTGTGGGCAGCGCGCAGGCCGTGCCGCCGGCCGCCGTCCCGCGTCGATCCCCAGACGGCGTCGAGCGTGTCGACCAGGCGGTCACCGTCGTCGAACGAGAACGGCACCAGCGTCCGGTCGCGCGGGACGGCGTCGACCGCGCGCAAGCCTCGCCACCGGATCCACACGAGGACGGCGGCAACCAGAAGCGGCAGGGCCACGAACCACCGCCACGGCCCGCCGGTGAGGAGCGCGATTGCCGCGGCAATGAAGGCGAGGATGCCGAGGGCGCGGCCGTAGACGAGGGGTGTCGCGACGTACAGAACCGAGGCGACGAGGAAGCCGGCGAGCACCGCCAGCGCGATGTCGAACCAGACCGAGGACCCGACGAGGTAGCGCGCGACCACCAGTCCAAGGGCAGCGAGCAGCACCACTCCTGCTCGGAGCAACATGGAGCGCAGCACCTCTGCCCGAGCGCAACCTGCCACGGCTGCTTGATGGTAGTGCGCGCTCGTCGAGCAAGCGGGCTAACTTCCGTGCGTGAACCGGCCAGCAGCTGCGGGCCAATCGTCGGGCGGGCCGATCAACATCTTGACCGCCGTACGAAGCCGGCGTGCTTGGATCGCGCAGCAGTTCAAGTTCTGGAAGACTCGCCGATCAGCGTGGGTCGCCAGGGGCTTCGCCGGCCGAGAAGCCGGTGGCCTCACCCTGAAGCGCCTGAACATCCTGCACAGCGCCACCTGGCTGCGGGCCGGCCGCTTCCCGGCAATCGAGGGGTGTCCTCGGGAGACGCGTTACTGGGTGCTCTTCTGCAGCAACTTCGCCGGCCCATGGGACCCGTACCGGCAGGCGTTCCTCGACGTGCAGGGCAAAGGCGTGACCACGATGTGGGGTACATCCGTCGGCTTCCCCAAATTCCCCGGGCGAGGCTCTCGCTACGAGCTCGAGGATTGGGTGCGGTTCCGGCTCCCCCCCACCGATCACTACTACCGGGCTTATCCCGGCTTGTCCCCGAACGATGTCCGCAGCGCCGTGCGGCTCGCGCGGGAGGTGGAGTCGCTCGCCTTCTCTTGGCAAGCGGCCAGTTACTCGAACGACGCACAGGCACTGCGGCGGACCTTCGACCGGTTCCTGGCCCGCGTCCAGGACTGCCTGGGCGGGGTACCTGATGAAGCGCTGAGCGTGAAGTCGGCCCTCGGACCTTCGACTGCGACGGGCATGAGCAACCTGGTATCGCTCATGCCGATCCTGCCCGGACTCGAGAGGGACACACGCGACAGGATCCAAGCGCTTCCCGGCGACGCCATGAGCCCTTTCCGGATGGTCCCCGGCACGCACTTCGCCCGACTTGCCGTGCTCGATCGCCGAACCGCCGCGTTCCATCCCGCTCAGACCGTCACCATGCGAAACTCGTGGCTCCTCCTTGCCGTGGATTTCGACGGTGACTTCCCGAGCGAGGAAGGCAGGGCACGCCGGATGGACGTGGGCGAGATCCGGCGCTACTTACGCGCCATCGACGAAGTACCCGAGCTGCGGAACGTATGGAACGACTGTTTCGGCTTCAGGCCCAACGTCGCGCTCGAAGACCTCCTCGAGCCCTCCGTCGTCGAGCGCTTCGTGTTGTTCCGCGACCACGGCGACACCACCCTGGCGGAGATCCGCCCTGCGCTGGAGCTGAAACGAAAGTTCGTGACCTTGCGCGGCAGCGGCCAACTACACACAGCCAAGCAGATCGCGCTTTTCTTGGCCGACGTGAGAGACGCGACCCGCGAGCGACGGACGGTGCCAGGTCAGGACGGCTTTTGAGGTCGAGTGGTTTCGCGCAACGCGTCAAGTGTGCGTTCCCAGCGCAAACTGCCAGCGAGCCAGTTCAGTGCCTCGCGGCGGTCGTCAGTGCTATCGCTCACGCGATCGGCGGGAACCGGGACGCCCTGGCGGCAGGAATACCCGGCACCGAACACCTGACCGTCAGCGTGGCGCAAGGTGTGATTGTCACGACGACGCCTCACCGGTGCGGATTGCCGGCGACGGATGACAGATCGCATGGGATTTCCCTTTCGGCCAGTGCGACAGCCAAGGCTTCGCTGCCCTACTGCGCGTTTCGTCTCGATCCACGGTGCGCCTGATGACGGGCAGCTGCCGTGCCACATGACACGGTTCAGGCGTGACGTCCGTCATGGCGTTGCGGTGCAGGCGTAGAGTCGACGTCTCGCAACTCCAAGTTTGGTGTGGTCGAGGCCGCTTTGGCGGCCTTGCCGACCTCGCGAATCACCCGCCAAGTCAAGATCCCTCCCTTCCGAGGACAGAGGAAGCGGCCGCAGCTACCGTCAAGAGGTGATGACGGCGGTCAGGGCGGTCGAAGGGTTTGTGAACGCTCTTTCGGAATCTGAACGCGCCGATTTACTCGCTCGCGGGCGTCAGCGCCGATACCCGCGCCACGCGACCGTGTTTTGCGAAGGCGACTCCAGCGATTTCGTGATCGTGATCCTCGAAGGCCGCGTCAAGATCGTCGTGTCCACCGAAGACGGCAACGAATCGCTCCTGGGTGTACGCGCGCCCGGCGAGTTGGTTGGTGAGATTGCTGCCTTCGACTCGGAACCGCGCTTGGCGAGCGCGATGGCGATCGATCCGCTGACGGTCCGGGTGATCACCGCAGACGAGTTTCGGGATTTTGTCGCCCACCACCCAGGCGCAGTGCTCGGGCTCATGCGAATGCTGATCGGGCGCCTGCGGGAGGCCGGCCGTCGGCGCGTCGAGTTCGGGGCCCACGACTCCGCCAGCCGTGTCGCCCACCTCCTCGCTGAACTGGCAGCGGACCAGGAACCGCAGGGACACGATCCCGCCGAGGTGCGATTGTCGCAACAGGAGATCGGCGAGCTCATCGGGCTCTCGCGCGAGTCAGTGTCACGAGGGCTCGCCGTCCTCCGAGACCGGAACCTCGTGCGAACCGGCCGTCGGAGCGTGGCCGTCCTGGACGTGGGCTCGCTTCGCTCGTTCACCGCTGAGATCTGAGACCTGACGAGCTCCTCGGCCGGGGCGCCCCTTAATGCGCGATCGGTTCGAGGTGAAGCCCTTCGCGCCTTTGCCTCTTGGATCCACACGGGATGTGACATCAGGCGTCCCCCGACTGTGTCAGCTGACGCAGACAGTCGCGGCGTGCGGGCGCATGCTCGGCGAGTCAGCGAAGAAGGGGGCCCGGATGAGCCAATCACGCTCAGCATCGAAGCTGTTGGCGCCCCGCGCGTCGTCACGCCACGCCGAACCCGCGCTGCGCCTGCCTCACCGGCGAGCACTTGCGGTAGTGAGCGTCGTGGTCGCGGTCACCGTGAGCGCCGTGTTGGTCTTGTGGACCACCGCCGGCGGCACCACCACACCGCCGATCCACGATCCCGCAATGCCTGCGCGGTCATACGCTCCGGCGGCGCGGAGCGATGTCGAACCGTTCACGGTGTTTTCTGACGCGGGTCATGGTGTTGTGCGTCCTCGCGACGTCGCAGCGGGCTCCGACGGGAATCTGTGGTTCACCGCCGCCAACGACCGGGTGGGTCGCATCACGCCCGAGGGCGAGATCACGCTCTTCAGCGACCCAGCGAGTCGCCTCCGCCAGCCAGACCGGATCGTGCCAGGGCCGGACGGAGCACTGTGGTTCACCGCCCTGAACGGCCGGGTCGGACGCGTCACGGCCAGCGGAGACATCACCACCTTCGTGGTCGCGGAGGATGGCGCCAGCCCGGTGGGGCTGGCCGCTGGTCCCGACGGCAATGTTTGGTACACGCTCAACGACCAGATCGGCCGCATCACCCCGACCGGTGAGCACACGACGTTCGACGGAACCCCCGCCGGGGTGTACCTCCCGATGCACATCACCGCCGGTCCCGACGGCAACTTGTGGTTCACGAATCTCGACGGGCACATCGGGCGCATCACGCCCGACGGGCAGATCACCACGTTCGACACCAGTGGAGCCGACGTTGCCTTCCCGGGGGAGATCGTGACGGGCGGCGACGGCAACCTGTGGTTCACCAGCCCTGGCAGCAACCGGATCGGTCGCATCACGCCCCAGGGGCACGTCGACTCATTCGACGGGGCGTCAGCCGGCGTGGAGGAACCGAGCGCCATCACCTCCGGCTCGGACGGAAACCTGTGGTTCACCAA
>JBKOXV010000340.1:0-10691 GCA_046725105.1 bacterium
GCTCTGGGCTGCCATCGCCCTCATCGTCTCCGTGATCACCACCAACCGCGTCGCCCGAGTCGTTGCCTGGCTCCCGGCCGTCGTGCTGCCCGCTCTCATCGCTTTCGCACGGGTCTACCGCGGCATGCACCACCCCACGGACGTGCTCGCCGCCGTGCTCCTCGGGCTCATGGCGTTGGCGTCGGCCATACTCGCCGGTCGGACGTGGACGGCCGCCGCCGAGCGCCGCCACGCGGTCGAGCGGCGGTCGCTCGAAGCGGCCCCCCTGAAAACGGCGCAGGCCCGATGACCTCCGTCGCCGTGGTCGCCCACCGCCGCAAGGACCTGGCGGGTGGCCTGCCCGAGCTGCGCCGGCTGCTCGCCGAGCGGGGCGTGGACACGCCGCTCTGGTACGAGGTCAAATCGAGCCGGCGCGCCGGCCGCGAGGCGCGCCGGGCCGTGGAGCAGGGCGCCGACCTCCTGTTCGCGTGGGGCGGCGACGGCACGGTGCAGCGGTGCATCGACGCCGTCGCCGGGACCGGCGTCGACCTCGCCATCGTTCCGGCCGGCACGGCCAACTTGCTGGCGTCCAACCTCGGCATACCGAAGGACCTCGGCGCTGCCGTCGTCACCGGGCTCTACGGTGTCCGCCGCCCCATCGACGTGGGTCGTGTCAACGGCGAGCGCTTCGCGGTGATGGCGGGGGCCGGCTTCGACGCCCTGATGACCGCCGACGCCGACCGCCGCCTCAAGAAGCGGGTCGGGCAGCTGGCCTACATCTGGACGGGTGCCCGCGCCACACGGCTTCCCGCCCGGCGGACGCGGATCGATGTCGACAAACAGCCGTGGTTCGACGGGAAGGCGAGCTGCGTCCTTCTGGGAAACGTCGGCACCGTCGCCGGAGGCATCACCGCGTTCGAGGATGCCCATCCCGACGACGGCCGCCTCGACGTCGGGGTCGTGACCGCCGACGGCATGGTCCAGTGGGCGCGGGTGCTCGGCCGCCTCGTTGCCGGCCGGGCCGAACGGTCACCACTCGTCAGGACGACGACGGGCCGGCGCATCGACGTCCGCTTCGACACCGCGACGGTCTACGAGCTCGACGGTGGGGCTCGCGCGCCGGTCAAGAAGCTGAAGGTGCGGATCGAGCCGGCCGCCCTTCGGGTCTGCGTCCCGATCGACGAGGAGGCGGTGGCGTCATGAGCACTGCGACCCTGGTTCCGGAGACGTGGCACCTGACCGGCGACGATGCCCGGGCCACGCTGCTGCACACGGGCCGCCGGCGGCTGCTCGCCGACTCGTTCCGGCGCCTGCGGTTCGCCGACGGGTTCAGCCACGCCCGTTCGCTGGCCTTCATGACGTCGCTCGTACTCATCCAGGGTCTCATCGCCGTGGTCGGCCTGGCCAGCGCATTCGGCGGCGGCCGCGTCAGCGACGTGATAGTGAGCGCTCTGCAGGACACGGTTCCCGGTCCGGCCGGCCAGGTGCTCACCGCCGCTGTCGAGCAGGCCCGGGACACGGGTTTCTCCCGTCGATACCTGGCGCTCATCCTCGGCACCATCGGTTGCCTCGTGACGGCCACGACAGCCATGGGCCAAGTCGAGCGGGCTCTCAATCGCATCTACGGCATCGAACAGGACCGCCCGACGACGGAGAAGTACGGTTTCGCCTTCGTGCTGGCTGTGAGCGCGGGCGCACTGGCCGCAGCCGCCTTTGCCGCCATGGCGTGGGGCCGGGGCGTGGGCGATTCCCTGGACAACCACGTCCTCAGCACCCTGTGGGGCTGGGGTCGCTGGCCGCTCGCCGTCGCGCTCATCGCCGGCGCCACCACGCTGTTGTTCCGGTGGTGTCCGCGACGCCACCAGCCCGCGTTCTCATGGCTTCTCTACGGCGCCACGCTTTCGGTGCTCGGATGGGTCATCGTGACACTGGGCCTGACCGCCCTCTTCCGCTGGAGCTCCTCCTTCGGCGACACCTATGGGCCGCTGGCCGGACTGGTCGGACTCCTTCTGTGGGCGCTGCTCTCGGCCATCACCATCCTGTATGGCGCAGCGGCCGCCGCCCAGCTCGAGGCGGTGCGAGCGGGTGTCCCCGCTCCGCAGGACGCCGAGAAGGTCGTCGAATCCGAGCCCCAGGCCGACGATCGCGGGGTGCTGCACCCGGTCGCTGTTCGATGACAGCCCCGGTGGCGTCGACCGACGACGCCTCCCGACGCTCCAGTGACGAGGATCGCTTCCGTCGCGTGCTCGAGGGTGTGATCGGAGTCCCGGCGACCGAAGGCAACCGGATCGACGTTCTGCGCAACGGCGATGAGATCTTCCCCGCCATGCTCGGCGCCATCGAGGAGGCCCGACACACCATCGATTTCCTGACCTTCATCTACTGGGAGGGAGACATCGGCCGGCGCTTCGCCCAACGCCTGGCCGACCGCGCCACTCGAGGCGTTCGAGTGCGAGTGCTGCTCGACGCCTGGGGATGCCGCCCGATGGAGCGGGCGCTGATCGACCTGATGATCTCGAGCGGCGTCCGGATGCGATGGTTCAGGCCGCTGCGCCGCTTCTGGCCGAGCGCCGTCAACCACCGCACCCACCGCAAGGTGCTGATCGTGGACGAAGCGGTCGGGTTCACGGGCGGCGTCGGCATCGCCGATCAGTGGCAGGGCGACGCGCGCCACGCCAGCGAATGGCGAGACACTCACTTCCGTGTGGAGGGCGCGGCCGTCGACGGCTTGCGGGCCGCCTTCCTCGACAACTGGGCCGAGACCGACGACGAGCTGTTCACGGAGGACGTCGACCGCTTCCCGGATCAACCGAAGCCGGGAGCGGCGCTGGTGCAGTGTGTGCGGGGCGCCTCCGAAACCGGATGGAGCGACATGGCCACGCTGTTCCGAAGCTTGCTACAGCTGGCCCGGCACCGCATTCGCATCACGACGCCGTACTTCGTCCCTGATGCCGATCTCGGCGAGCGGTTGACCGCCGCCTCTGACCGGGGCGTCGAGGTCGAGGTGCTCTTGCCCGGACCGATCATCGACAAGCGCTTCGTGCAGCTGGCGGCCGAAGGCTCGTACCAGGAGCTGCTCGACCACGGCATCGCCATCTGGAACTTCCAGCCCACGATGCTCCATGCCAAGGTCATGACCGTTGACGGCCTGGTCGCGAACATCGGCTCGGCCAACTTCAACCCGCGCTCGGTCACGTGGGACGAGGAGATCAACGTCGTGGCGATCGACGCGGAGCTGGCTGCCATCCTCGACCGCCAGTTCGACACCGACCTCGAGCGGAGCACGCGGATCGAACCAGGGCGGTGGCAGCGGCGATCCCCGTGGCAGCACGTCGCCGAGCGCGTCGTCACACCGATCCGCCGCTACTTCTGAGCCCCGTATGCGAGGCCCGTTTGCGGGGCTGGCGCGACGGGTACCACCTATCCCAACCAGACGGAGGTTTCGAGGATGTTCAAGTTCAAGATGGGCGCGCTGCTTGGGTTCGCCGCGGGGTGGGCCGTCGGGAGTGGGCGTGCCGCCGAGTTCTGGGACCAGATCCAGCGTCGCACCTCGACGCAGGGAACGCCCAGCCCGGCTACCAACGGTGCCGACCCCTACGAGTCAACGCGGCGACCCGGTGACAGGACGGTCGCCAGCGTGTGAGTCGCGGCATGATGAGCGAATGATGGATGGGGAGGTCAGCGCCGTGAGGCTCGAGCTGCCGGTCGACACCCGCTACATCAGGCTGGCTCGACTCGTGGCCAGTGGGATGGGGTCGACCGCCGGTCTCGACGTCGAAGGCGTGGACGACCTCCGCATCGCCGTCGACGAGATGTGCGCGGCACTCTTCGAACTGGCGAGAGACGGACCCGTTGCCCTCACCTTCATGCTGAATGACAGCGCCGTCGACGTCGAGGGCGAGGCTCCGGCCGCGCCGGCGGCGCGGATCGACAAGGAACGTTTCGCCCTGTCCGAGCAGATCCTCGGTGTGGCGTGTGATCGGTATTCACTCGACGTGGAGAACGGTGTCGCCCGGTTCAGCCTTCACAAACGAATCTGACGTGTCACCGAACGAGGACTCGGTCCTCGCTCGCTTCCGCGAGTACCGGCGCACCGGGGATCGAGCCGTGCGAAACGCGCTCGTGGAAGAGCACCGCTGGATCGCTCTGCGGTGCGCCCGCCGGTTCGAGGGCCGGGGTGAGCCCATCGACGATCTGATCCAGGTGGCGCAGCTCGGCGTGCTCAAGGCGGTCGAGCGCTTCGACCCCGACCACGGCGCCGCCTTTCCCTCGTTCGCCATGCCGACCGTGATGGGTGAGCTCCGCCGCCATTTCCGTGATCGCACGTGGTCCGTCGGGGTGCCGCGGCGCTTGAAGGAGTTGCACGTCTCGCTCGGGCGGGCCGTCGAGCAGCTGAACCACACCCTCGGTCGGCATCCGACCGTGGAGGAGCTGGCGGTCGAGCTTCGCGTCACACCCGACGAGATCCTCGAGGCGCTCGACGCCGGCGCCGCCTACCGAACCGCCCCCATCGTCCGTCCGGAGGACGACAGCGACCGCGAGCCCGCCATGCTGGGCGAGGAGGACGGTGAGCTGGCTCAGGTCGACAGCCGGATGGCGGTCCGCCGGCTCCTCGGGACGCTCGCTCCTCGCGAGCGAACCATCGTCTACTTGCGGTTCTTCGGCTCATTGACCCAGCAGGAGATCGCCGAACGCCTGGGCATGAGCCAGGTTCACGTCTCGCGGCTGTTGCGCCAGTGCATGAGCGAGCTGCAGTCCGCCTTGGAGGACGAATCGATAAGCGAGAACGGCGTTTAGCTCCGAGTGAGCGGGGGGTACGGATGTCCCCAGCCGGGCCTCACCGCGCTCGGACAGACGGAGCGGCCGTGGAAGGTCAGCGTGAGGCGAGTGTTGTGCTGCCGGCGGCAACGACCGCTCCACGAGACGCGCGGCGCTTCACCGCCGACACACTCCACGCCTGGGGCGTCGACGGAACCGTCGAGGAGGCCGAGCTGATCGTGAGCGAGCTCGTGACCAACGCCTTCCGTCACGCCGAGAGCGTGTCGCGCCTCGCTCTGTCGTTGAACAGTGATTGCCTGCGCATCGAGGTGGTCGACTACGGTCCCGGCGGTGCCGTGCGTCGTCGCACTCGCCCCGACGACATCGGCGGACGTGGCTTGCTCTTGGTTGAGATCATGGCCGACCGGTGGGGTGCCCAACACGACGGCTATGAGCACGTGGTGTGGTGTGAGCTGTCCCTTTGACGCCCTCCGTCTACCATGGAGCCTGTAGGTCAGGGAGGTGAGTAGGTGTGCCTGATGAGCTGGGGCCGATCGAACTGACGGTGGCGCACTCCGACGCCGTTGCCAGCGTCAAGGTGCGCGGCGAGGTCGACATCCACACCTGCGGTGAGCTCGAGAGGACGCTCACCGAACTGGCCGAGCTTGGCGCCCGTACGATCACCATCGACGTCAGCCAGGTCGCCTTCATCGACTCCTCGGGATTGCGCGCGCTGGTCGTCGGCCACAAGGTGCTGCAGGACCAGGGTGGATCGCTCGTCATCAGCAATCCATCGGCCTCGACGGCCCGCCTGCTCGAGGTCACCGGCCTCGACGGGCTGTTCGAGGTCGAAGCCTGACCAACCGCGGTGGCCAACGGTCCGCGCGTCGTTGTCTTCACCCCGACGCCGGTCCTCACGGTGTCGATCGAGCGCGACACCACCGGCGCCGAGGAGGTGCACCTCCACGCCGGCGGCCAAGGTGTGTGGGTCGCCCGCATGCTCCGATCGCTCGGCTGTGAGCCGATCGTCTGCGGACCCTTCGGAGGCGAGCCCGGCGCCGTGGCGCGCTCGATCCTCGACCGTGACGGCGTCGTGCTGGCGGCCGTCGAGGTCGCCCGCCCGAACGCCGCCAACGTCGAAGAGGGCGCCAGCGAGCAGCGGCGCAGCATCGTTCACACCGAACCAGGTCCGCTCGACCGCCACGAGCTCGACGACCTGTACGGCGTGGCCCTCAGCGCCGCCGCCGACGCCGCTGCCGTCGTGCTCACCGGCAGCGTCTGGCCGCACGTGCTGCCGGCCGAGACGTTCGGTCGCCTCGCCTCCGACCTCGGCGCCCTCGGGGTGCCAGTCGTCGCCGATCTCAGTGGTGACCAACTTCGTGACGCCCTCGACCACGGCGTCGCCGTCCTGAAGATCAGTGACGAGGAGCTCGAGCGCGACGGGCTCATCGTCCGGCGGGGGGAGGCCGAGGCCCGCCAGGCTCTCCATGACTTGCGCGAACGCGGCGCGCGGGACGTGGTGATCTCTCGAGCTCACGAGCCGGTGCTGGCGGCGGTGGGAGGGCGTGCCTACCGGCTCGACGGCCCGTCGCTGGAGGTGGTCGAGGCGCGTGGCTCGGGCGACTCGATGACGGCCGCCATCGCGGCTGGCATCGCCCTCGGCCTCGACGCCGAGGTGATGCTCCGCCTGGCCGTCGCCGCCGGTGCGGTGAACGTGACCCGCCACGGGCTCGGGGGCGCCGACGGCGATGTGGTCCGGCGCCTGGCCGAGACGTCCGTGCGGATCGAGGTCATTGAGGATGGTCCGTCGGAGCCGAGGTCGAGCCGGTCCCGGCCGTCAGCCGGGCCGTGATCTCCTCCGGCCGTCGCACGACGGCGCCGGGTTGCACCATCCCGAGGCCGGCGAGGGCCGTGACCGTGGGGTGACCGGCGGCCAGTAGGGCGGTGTCGCTCGTGGGATCGAGTTTCGCCCGTGTGTCACGGAACTCGAATTGGAGGCCGCCCTCGACCGAGGCGACGGCGGCGCGCACGGAACCGAACTCGTCGAGGTTGGCCCAGCGGAGCGGGGCCAGGTCACCGGGCGGCCGGGCCGGCACGTTGAGGTTGAGCGCGGTCCGCCGCGGTGCTTCGGCCAGCCACGCCAACACCTCGATGGCCAGTTGGGCGGCCGACTCCGTATACCAGCGATCACCTTCCGCCAGGCTCACGGCCAGGCCCGAGGCCCCGAAGTTCTGGGCCGTCAGGATGGCGCCCACGGTGCCGGAATGCAGGATCGAGTGCCCGGTGTTCGGCCCCAGGTTCATGCCGGAGGCGACCACATCCGGTGGATCGCCGAAGGCTCCGAGCACGGCGGCCATGGCGATCAGCCCGGGCGGGGCGTCGATGGCGCAGGCGTCGATGGATGCGCCCTCCGAGACCATCTCGACGGGCCGCACCTTGATGCGATCCTGCGGCACGATGCGGCCGAGCGACGCACTCGATCCGCTGCGATCGTCCTCCGGCGCCACCACGACGGTGTGGTGACCGGCGGCGTGGATGGCAGCGGCCAGCGCCACCAGACCGGGCGACTCGATGCCGTCGTCGTTCGTCACCAGGACGCGGAGGCGCCGGTGCTCGCTCACTCGGCTACGTCCGTGAGGCCGACGACGTCGTCGCGTTGGGTGAGCCCGATGGCGGCGCCGAGGCCGGCGGCCAGCAGGATCCGCCACAGCGCCTTCATGTTCATGACGAGGAGTGGCCTCCCGGGACCGGGTCGGGCGGGTCGGGGATCGGCGGCTGCGGGTTGGGCCCTGGTCGCTCGGGCGGTCCAGGCGGGTCGGGGAACGGGCCAGGACCGGGTGGGTACGGATCACCGGGCGTCGTCATGCCTCATCGGTACCCGTCTGCCCCGCCCGTGAACCCGCCTCCGCCGGTGTGGCCAGCCGACGGGCCGGGTACGGGTGGGGCATGGATCGCGCCCAGGCTTTGCAGGAAGCCCGTCACGACGCCTCGAGCTGCACGGCCTGTGACCTATACCGCCGGGCCACGCAGACCGTCTTCGGGGAGGGTCGGGTCGGGGCTCGGATCGTGCTCGTCGGTGAGCAGCCCGGCGACCGTGAGGATGTGGCCGGCCGTCCCTTCGTCGGCCCCGCCGGCGCCGTGCTGGACCGGGCGCTCGCAGAGGCGGGCATCCCACGCTCCGACGTGTACCTCACGAATGCCGTCAAGCACTTCCGGTTCGAGGTGGTGGGCAAGCGACGCATCCACCAGAAGCCCAACACGACCCAGGTCGTGGCGTGCCGACAGTGGCTCATGACGGAGCTCGACCTCGTGAAGCCCCAGACGGTGGTGTGCCTCGGAGTGACCGCAGCGCGCTCGGTCTTCGGCCGTCCGGTCACGATCGGCAAGACCCGTGGTCGGGAGCACACCGTCGACGGGCGACGGGTACTGGTCACCGTTCATCCCTCGTCCCTGTTGCGCCAGACCGACGAGGCCGACCGGGACCGCGCCATGGCGGCGTTCGTCGACGATCTCCGTCTCGCGGCACGAAGTCTGGCGGCGTGAGCTCAGCCCGTGCCGAGCAACTCGGTGAGGCGCGTCATGGCCAGCACCCGCCGGACGTTCGGCGCCGGCTTCGACAGGCGAAACGCCAGCTGACGGGCGGACGCGTCCCGCTTGGCCTGGACGAAGATCGCCAGGGCCGTCGAGTCGACGAAGGTCACCGCGCCGAGATCGACCTGTACGGCGTGGTCAGCGACACTGATGGCCTGTTGGAGGGCGATGCGGAGCGCCGGCCCGGCGGCGAGATCGAGCTCCCCGGAGGGGCGCACCACGGCGGTACCGCCCTCGACTCGTACCTCGAACTGACCAGCCCTGCTCATCGCGGGAGGCACGATGCCCGCGCCGAGGGCCTTTCGACATCACCTGAACGGGTGAACTTGGAGGAGTTCGAATGAACCGGCGGCTCCAGGTGGCCCTTCTGAACGACTATGACGTCGTGGTCGCCGGCTTGGCGGCCATGCTCGCACCGTACGAGCGGGAGATCAGGGTGGTCGACGTGTCGACCGGGCGGCCGACGCGACGCGCGCCCCTGGACGTCGTGCTGTACGACTCGTACGGCCGGCCCGGCTTGGATCTCGACCGCATCGCGCGAACGGCGCGGCAGAGCAACGTGCACCACGTCGCCGTGTTCACCTTCGACTTCCATCAGGACCTGATCGCCGAGTCGCTCGCCCGTGGCGCCACCGGCTACTTGTGGAAGGGTCTGCGCAGCCCAGAGCTCGTGGCGGCCCTCCAGCGCATCGCCGCCGGCGAGACCGTGGTCTCCGAGGCCCGGCCCCAGAACCATCCGCTGGCTGCCCCCGAGCTCTCGTGGCCGCTGCGCCACCGCGGCCTCACGGCGCGTGAGAGCGAAGCCCTCGCGCTGCTGGTGTGCGGTCTGCGCAACCGAGAGATCGCCCAGGCCATGTTCGTCAGCACCGACACCGTGAAGACCCATCTCGCCAACGTGTACCGCAAGCTGGCGGTGCGGAACCGGGCCGAGGCCGTAGCGCTCGCGCTGAGCGATCCCGACTTCGTCCGCCGCCAGCGGGACGTGCTCGAGGAGCGCTCGGGGCGCGGTCCGCCGCCGTGGGCTCGTGGATAGCGTGAGCGCCATGACGATGCGGATTCGTGTGGCCTCAACCGGCGCCGCCCTGGTCCTGGCCCTGGGCGGCCTGGCCGCCTGCGCCTCCAACCAGGACGTCAGCGTGAGCGCCGGCGCCGCCGCCGGGGCCGGCGGGGCTACGGCCATCGAACGCGCCAGCGTCAAGACGGTTGCCATCGACACGGCCAAGGTGTCGCTCACGGTGTCGGCCACGGGCCTTCCCGGCTCGAGCGGCCCGGCGGCCGTCACGGCCGAGGGCGCCATCGACACCGTGAACGGCCGGGCTCAGCTCAGCGTCGACCTGTCCCAGGCCGCCGCCGGCCTGCCCGAGATCGCCGGCGGCGTGCTGGGTTCGCTCGGTGACGGGCGGCTGGAGGTCGTCGCCGACGGCTCCGACGCCTACCTGAAGATCGGCACGCTGGCGAGCCTCTTCGGGGCGACCTCCGACCAGGCGTGGGTGAAGCTCACCGGTGACGGCACCGCCGACACGGCGAAGGGTTCCATCGTGGCCGACGGGACGGAGATCCTGAACCTGCTCGGTCGGGCCGGCGACGTCACCACCGTCGGCACCGAGACGGTGCGCGGTGTCGCGACGACCCACTACCGCGGCACGCTCGACGTGGCCGCCGCCCTCGACCAGGTCGGCGCCGACGAACAGGCCCAGGCGAAGGATCAGCTCGCTCAGCTCGGCATCGATCCGAAGGACGTCAACATCCCGGTCGACGTGTGGATCGGCGAGGACGACCTCGTGCGGCGGGTGCAGGTGGGCGTGGACGGCTCGCAGTTCGCCGGCACCGAGGTACCGACGGGCGGCGTCAACGCCACCATCACCGTCGAGCTGTACGACTTCGGCGCCCCGGTCGACATCACGATCCCGCCCGCCGACCAGGTCTTCACCGTCGACCCCAGCGCCCTGGGCGGCCTGTCCGGCCTTCCCGGCCTGGGCGAGTTGGGCGGCCAGCACAGCTGACGCCCCCCTCCGTTTCACGCTGGTCTAGGAACCTGTGAGGTTCTCAAACAAGCGTGAAACCCGGGGAGTGGGCGAGGCGAGGTCACGGGACGACGAGCACCGGCACCGGAGACCGGTTGAGGAGCTCCGACGCCGTCGACCCCAGAGTGGCGGCCACGCCGCGGCCGCGGCTGCCGATCACGATCAGGTCGACCGGTGCCTCCTCGAGAAGCGCCAGCAGCGCGTCGACGGGACGACCCGGGCGCACGGCGAAGGCCCACGGCACCTGATGGCGTTCGAGGATCTCGGCGCACTCGGCGTGCGACTGGTCCTCGAGGGCGGCGAACGTCTCGCTGAGGGGTTCGGGTGGAGGTAACGCCC